>JAOQAL010000457.1 GCA_025963615.1 Chitinophagaceae bacterium
TCTTCCTCCATGGAAATACCGGCATAATCCAGCCAGCGCTGGTTAAGGAAGTCAACTTGGCCGTCGGCCCCGAGGGTCCATGTCATAACGGGAATAGTATCGATGATGAGCCGGATGCTATCCTGGCTTTTTCTCAATTCATCCTCCGCCTGCTTACTATCCTCAATGTCGATGGATACTCCGTACCACTTAATAAGATTTCCTTGCTTGTCGTGCAGTGGCGCATTACGAACCAGGAACCAGCGATATTTCCCGTCAGCTCCACGTAATCGCATTTCATCTTCGTAAGCATTTCCAGCGGCCTTGTTCATGAGCCATTTCTCCATAACTCCTGGAATATCTTCGGAATGAACCGGGGCCATCGGCTCTTTAATATATTGTTCCAAAGACAGGCCTGAATAATCAAGCCAACGCTGATTAAGGAAATCAACGGTTCCATCAGGCCGCATAGTCCACGCCATAATGGGAATTGTGTCAATGATAAGCCGGTTGCTATCTTTGCTTTTTCGCAATTCATCTTCTGCTTTTTTGCGCTCAGTAATCTCATTCCGTAATTCATTATTGGCTTGTTCAAGCTGGCGGGTTCGTTCAGTAACTCTTTGTTCCAACTCTTCATTAAGCTTCTTTATTTCTGCCTTGGCAAGTATCAGCTCCGGGGTTTCAATAATTTCCCATTTTCCCTCCCGTCTTGCTATTGCAAACTGGTGTGTCCGTACAGCATCGAGTATCTCAGCGGCACTGCTCTTCGCCAGGGGATAGGTACACAATACTGTTACACTTAGATCGGTAATGGAATTATTAAGCTGTTTTTCGTAGGCGGTAAAATCTTCCCAATACTTCTCTACCAGCCAAAACATATCCCCCGAAGCCCGCATACCTTTATAGCCGGAAGCCAATGCCTTTTTAAGTTTTGCTTTCAACTCACTCATTGCTTTCTCTGAATTGAATGCATTATTTTGGAGATACCAATCATGCCCGTCGAGAATTTCCATATTTCCATCCGAGATATGCCGGTCAAAGTCGGGAAGAGCTTCTTTCATCGCTTCCTTAGTCTCTTCCATTGAAATTAACCCGGAGTCTGAGATCACCCATAAACAGTACTCGGTGCTTTCTAATCCTGCCTTGAAAAAAGGTACTACTGTGTCGATTAGGTCTTCTTTCGTTTCGTAGAAGGTACAAAAGTGTGACCCCCAGGGTATTTCTCCCAATACATCAATTCCGGATTCTCTTAATTCTGACATTTGTTGTATTTAAAAATCCAGTCTCAGTTATTTTCTACATCGCAGAATAAAAATCAATCTTATTGTAAGTAATAGCTATGAGGTGCGATAATTATAAAATATCAAAAATTGTGCTTCAATTAAATTACAAGGCTACGATTTTTGTATAGAATTAGGGTTTCCGGTTATGCCTATCAAAATTTTGAAGTATGAAAGAAGAATAAAGGCAGAAAATTATCAGAGTTTATGCTGATAATTAGCGAAATATATTAGGTATAGTATTATCTAAAAAATAATTGAAATTGGTCACCTCAATTTAAAGAACAAACTACTTCCGAAAGCAAATCAAAATCTTTTGATTTATCTATAAAATGGCTGGCGCCTAACTTTAAACACAGGTCTTTATGGTATTCACTTGCCTCATTAGTGAACATGATAATTTTAGTTTTTTGAAAGTTTTGTTTTATATATCTTAGAATATCTATCCCGCTTTTAAAAAAGGGAAGGTTTATATCCAGCAATGCTACATCAGGCTGCTCAGCGTTAATCAGCTCAATAGCTTCTTCATAATAGCTGGAAGTTATTATCCTTTCAATGTGGTCAGATTCCTCAAGTAACTCTTTAATTTTATCAATTATTAATTGAGAATCGTCAACAACAAGAACAAGAAGTTTTTTATTTTGCACGATTACCTGATTCTAAATTAGAATCACCAAAGTTTGCACTTTACTTATAGCTTATCTGTAACATTCCTTATAAAAAATGTGTAGCAGAACAACTACACCTGCTAAATAAATTTATCATCAGCAATAAAAAGGCTAATCATAATTAGATTGTTTAAAATTCCGGTAAAGGAATTTTCACGGATATAATTGTACCTTTTTTTGCTTCGCTTACTATGCTGTATTTGCCATTTAACATTGCTATGCGTTCTTTCATACCCAACAGTCCTAATGTTTTCACTTTTCTATCTACATCAAACCCAATCCCGTTATCAGTAATTTTTAGTGTAAGGTAATTGCCTGACTTTTGAAGTTCGCAGGCCACAAGGGTTGCATGAGCATGCCTGGCAATGTTTGTAAGTGATTCCTGGAAAATCCTAAAAACGCTGATTGTAACGGCAGGTGAAAGTTTTTCTTCAGAAAGATTTGAAAAAAAATTTACAGGGATACCTGTTCGCTTTATGAACTCGTTTATCTGCCATTCAAAAGCTTCTCCCAATCCAAAATCATCTAATACACCCGGCCGTAACTCGGTTGATATCCGGCGAACAGTATTAATGGTATTATCAATTAATCCAAATAACTCTTTGATCTTTTGCTTATGTACTTCATCTATCAATGGAAGCTTTTTATTTAGCCATGAAACATCCATTTTTATTGCTGTAAGCTGCTGACCTAATTCATCATGTATCTCTCTTGCCATGCTGGTTCTTTCTTCCTCTCTTATATTTTGCAGATGCGATGCAAGCTCTCTGAATTGTATATTGGTTTGCTCTAAATCTTCCTTTATTTTTTCGTGTTGGGTAATATCATTAAGTGATCCGATGTAAACAGTTTTTCCCTCAAATAAAATCTCTAAAGCGTTTACTTCAAATAAAAGATCAGTACCATCTTTTTTT
>JAOQAL010000466.1 GCA_025963615.1 Chitinophagaceae bacterium
ACTAAAAGTCCTTCTACTCCTATCTTATTGGCAAGCACGCCTGCATTAAGGGTTCCAGGAGGTGTTATGTTAAGGAAGGATTTGGAACAGGCCACCACTATTACAATAAGAGTTGAAAGCGGTAGAATAAATTTATATTTAATCCTTTTCATAATTCTGAAAATTTTCAATTAATAAATTTAGAATGTAACATTGATCCCAACCAGAAATGTCTTCATCGGTGGATAGTTGCTATAGTCAACACCGAAACTGGAAGCAGAAGTTGTTGTATTGCCTGCAGTCGCTATTTCAGGATCTAAACCACTATACTTTGTGACAGTAAACAGGTTGGCCGACTGGATATAAATCCTTGCCTTGTCAATTCCAACATGTTTCAATGTAGCTGAAGCTAAGTTGTAACCGATCTGCATTTGCTTACAGCGAAGGAAAGATCCATTTTCCATATAGAAATCATTTATAACTCCATTCGTACTGAAATAAGAGTTGTTTTCTACAATTGGAAAGGCAGCATTCGGATTTGAAGACGTCCATTGCGCTCTTGGTAAACTTCTGTCAACCGGCAACCATGAATCGGTCAATAGTCCCTGGCTTTTTGAATTCTGGAATTGAGGATAAAAGTCCTGGGTATAACGCGTATAATTTAATATGTCATTACCCTGTGAGCCATATAAAACCATAGAAAAATCGAATTGTTTATAGCTGGCGCTGAGGCTAATTCCGTAAGTAAATTTCGGATTAGGATCCCCAAAGAACGTTCTATCATCATCGTCAATTACACCATCTTTATTCACATCTTCATATTTAAACCGGCCTGGGGCAGCGTCAGTTTCTGTTGCTGATTTAGCCACATCATCGGCATCCCGGTAGGTTCCAATAATATGATATCCAAAAAAGCTTCCAACCGGATGACCTGCCTGGTTCCTTACCTGCGGACCTGTATTATGTGTGCCTGCGGCGGTGAAGAAGCCGGCTGTTCCCGGAATTCTTACTACAAGATTTTTATAGGTAGTAATGTTTGCCCCGATATTCAGGTTGAAATCCTTTGAAATTTTTGTATGATAAGTAGCACTGAAATCAACACCGGTATTTTTCAAATCCCCGATATTTACGTTAGGCTGGGTGGCGCCACCAACTACTGCAGGAGCCTGATCCTGGAATAACAATCCATTTATTTTTTTCTGGTACCATTCAACTGAAAAGTCCAGCTTGTTCTTTATAATAGTGGCATCAATCCCTACATTTATAATAGCATCGCCTTCCCATTTTGTATTTGGATTACCAAAATTAGTATACGCAAAACCTTGTGTTATGTTGGTACTGGAACCGTCAATAGCGTAAAAAGTAGTACCCGCGCCCTGGCCATACAAGGTAAATGAGTTTACACCCGTGGTATTACTGATTGAACCCAGAATTCCATAGCTGGCACGCAACTTCAAACTGTTAAGCCAGCTGATGCTTTTCATAAAATTTTCCTGACTGATCTGCCAGCCTGCAGAAATAGAACCAAAATAACCTGTGCGTGAATCGGGCCCCAACACTGAAGATTGGTCCCGGCGTCCATTTAATCCTAAAAAGATCTTGTCGCTATAGGCATAATCAATTCTTGCTAACTGAGAGTACAGCGTTGATTTACCAGAAAAACTGTAGTTTGTTTGTCCACCTGGCGCTCCCGTGCTAAGATTAAGGAAATTGGGGTCATCAGAAAAATAACCAAGGCGGTTGCCTCCGACTTCCCTATTGGTAAACTGTGCTGACTCTATACCTACCAAAACTTTTACAGCGTGTTTGTCAGCAAATATGGTGTTAAAAGCCAATGTATTAGTCCAGGTCCAGTTACTTACATGACCGGCATATTCGCTATATGAATTAGACCCGTTATTTTCTTTATTCTCATAGGTGTGATACCCGTGAGAAAATCCTGCGTAGTTATCTACGTTTCCACCAAAACTGGTGCGAAGCAGAAAATGTTTCAATATATCCGCTTCTGCCCATACATTTCCCTGGACGGCCCAGTCGTAACCTTTATTATCTTTTGCCCTTACTCTTGAAGCAACAGGGCTTCCGGAATTTCCTAATTCATTACCCCGGGTGCCGGCAAAACCACCATTAATATCATAAATAGGGATAATTGGTTGCATCCAGGCTGTTCCATTTACTTCATTACCTTCCACATTGTTAGTTATCCGTGGATTTTCCTTATAAAAAACATAGGCATTTTCTCCAATGCGGATATTGTTTTTCACACTAAATGAAGTATTCATGCGTGCTGCATATCTTTTAAGGTGGGTATTCATCAACGTACCTTTCTGGTCAAAATAATTTACCGAAAACAGGTAGTTTGATTTATCGCTTCCACCACTGGCAGAAAGTGTATGGCTCATAATAGGGGCGGGCTTGAAGACTTCATGGAACCAATCGGTCCCTGATCTGTTGGCCCTTACAATCTGGTAAATCCCACCTTTATTGTAATCAATATTATATAAGGAAGGGTCGGCGGCAGGATCGCCAGCCGCTACTCCGGATTTGTTCCCGGCTGTAATATATTCTGGTATCACCGGGTCGAGCCCTGTACCATATTGAGCAGACACTACACAACCTGGGCAATTAGTGGTGTCTGCAAGGACCTGGCCTGTATTTTTTGCAGCCAGGAAGTATAGATCCGCCATCCCCTTGGTGTCCAGTTTATGCCAGACATTCCCCTGTGGTACCCGTTGTGTTCCGTAATAGGCATCATAAGTTATGGTAGCACGGCCTCTTCCTTTTTTTGTAGTAATCAGGATAACGCCGGCAGATCCTCTTGCACCATAAATCGCAGCCTGGCCATCTTTAATAACCTGAACTGATTCGATATCATTGGCGCTTAAATCATGAAGCAGGGAAAGGTCGTTTGGAGCTGAAGGAACGCCATCTACGACAATTAACGGGTTCGTTCCCCCAAAAGAGGTCACCCCGCGAATAAATATATTACTGTTATCACCCGGATTACCCGAACCGATAATCGTTACTCCGGATGCCTGGCCCTGTAACATTTGTTCAGGACTACCAGCCGGAATTGACTTCATGTCCTTTACATTTACGACGGACACAGAGCCGGTAATTTCTTTTTTCCGCTGGGCGGTGTAACCTGTTACTACAACCTCATTCAGATTAGAGGTTTGTAATTTCAGACCAACGTCAATATTATTTTTTCCTGCAATATTTACTTCAGTAGTTTCATAACCTACATAAGTAACCAGGAGATAGCTTCTATTACCCGGAACGGTAAGCGTAAAGGTGCCGTCCGTGGCAGTAGTGGTAGCAACATTGGTTCCTTTAATGGAAACAGTGGCTCCAAAAACAGGCTGATTGTCGGGACCGGATATTTTACCGGTTAGGGTTCTTTGACCGAAGACAGTGAAAGAAAAGAGAAGTACAGTAAACATAATGCTGTACCTTTTTGCAGTTAGTTTGGCAAGCATAAACATTAATTTTGAGGAGTGTTAATGAATAGTAACTAAATTTAACAACTTCTTATATTATAACAATATTTTTTTTAACACGTTTTAAAAAAATATCACTATTGGACAAAAAATCATTAGTAGCGAACGATCGTTAACATGGGTCATCCTTCCTGTTTTTCCCAACAAAAATTCCCCGTTAACGACTTATAAGCATAAGAACATTCTTCTAAAGACATTTTGGCTTATTGCTTTCACTTGGCAGTATTATTGACAAACCTACCTTTGCGACAATTCAGGGAAATATGAAAGAAAAAAATGCAAATAATTCAGAACCTATCAACGACAATGACAATAATGCTGCTGTTGATATTAATTCCGATGCTGATGTGCCGGGTACCGGCCATTTAAATGAGCCGATCGGGAACGAGCTGGAAATAGAAAAATTAGAACAGGAAGTTGCAGACTGGAAAGATAAATATCTCCGCCTGGTAGCCGAATTCGATAATTTCAGGAAAAGAAATGCTAAGGAAAGATTGGAGCTAATGCAGACCGCTGGAAAAGAGGTAATTATAGATTTGCTGGATGTACTTGATGACTGCGACCGTGCACAAAAACAAATAGAAACCAGTAATGATTTAAAGACGCTCAAAGAAGGGGTATCACTCGTTTTCAACAAGTTGCGGAATGTATTAACATCTAAGGGACTGAAAGCCATGGAGACGAAAAATACTCAATTCAATCCGGACCTGCACGAGGCTATCACAGAAATTCCTTCCCCAACCGAAGCATTAAAAGATAAGGTTGTTGACGAAGTAACAAAAGGATACTACCTGAATGATAAACTTATCCGCCACGCAAAAGTGGTGGTAGGAAAATAAGATATGAGTCAATTTGAAAATTTGAAAATTAAATCAGCATATTTGGCATTTTCAAATTCTCGAATACTCCAATTTTCAAATTATGGCTAAAAGAGATTTTTACGAAATATTAGGGGTTGGTAAAACTTCGTCTGCAGAGGAAATTAAAAAAGCATACCGGAGGGTGGCTATGCAATTTCATCCTGACAGGAATCCTGGTGATAAAGCTGCTGAAGAAAAATTTAAAGAAGCTGCCGAAGCCTATGAGATATTGAGTGATGCTGATAAAAAAGCGCAATACGACAGGTATGGTCATGCGGGAGTAAGCAACGGCGGCCGTGGAACTCATAGCGGGGGCGCTGGCATGAATATGGAAGATATCTTCAGCCAGTTTGGGGATGTGTTTGGTGATGATATTTTTGGAAGTTTTTTTGGTGGCGGCGGGGGCGGACAGCGAAGAAGCGGTGGTCAGCGTAGCAGAGGTGTAAGAGGAAGCAACCTCCGGATTAAATTAAAACTTAACTACGAAGAAATAGCCAAGGGAGTTACCAAAAATATTAAAGTCAAAAAATACATCTCCTGCACTACCTGTGGCGGAACTGGCGCTAAAGACAAAAATAGTGTTCAAACCTGCAGCAGCTGTGGAGGGAGTGGCCAGGTTAGGAAAGTGCAGAACACATTCCTTGGCCAGATGCAAACGGTGACTACCTGCCCTACCTGTAACGGCGAAGGAAGTGTGGTAACGGCTAAATGCGGAAGCTGTAAAGGCGAAGGCAGGATCTTTAGTGAAGAAACAGTTACTATTGATATACCCGCCGGCGTTCAGGAAGGTATGCAACTTAGCATCAGTGGAAAAGGAAATGCAGGTGAAAGAGGCGGCATGAATGGCGACCTGATTATTTTAGTGGAAGAAGAACCACATAAAGAATTGCAACGTGAAGGGCTGAAAGTAGAATATGATCTGCATATTTCATTTACCGATGCTGTTTTCGGTACCAAGATTGAAGTACCCACTATTGACGGACGAGCTAAAATTAAAATACCCGCCGGCACCCAAAGCGGGAAAATATTCCGGTTAAAAGGGAAAGGTTTCCCGGGTATAAATTCTTATGAAAAAGGGGATCAGCTCGTTCATATTAATATATGGACACCTCAGCATGTAAGTACGGAAGAAAAAGCCATGCTGGAAAAAATGAGCCATTCACCGAATTTTAAGCCTGATCCAGATAAAAGTGATAAAAGCTTTTTTGATAAAATCAGAGAAATATTAACCTGAAATCAGTGACCGTCTTTTTTGTCTTTCCTCTTTCTTTTTTGTTTTGAATACAGCGTTTTGGCCTGCTGAGCAAGATTAATAAATTCCTGTTGTGGTAAATTATCCTGTTCTGAAGATTGCGAAGCAATTGTTATAATATCATTCCAGTTTATGTTTTTAGCAGTAACGGATTGCTTTAATAATGTTCCAAACATGATTATCGCTGTTGAAAACCGATATGAATGCTGAAGG
>JAOQAL010000470.1 GCA_025963615.1 Chitinophagaceae bacterium
ACCGTTATAATGTTGAAGTAATGTTATCCATGGCTGAACTATGCCGGCAAAATTTAATAATGATAAAAGGCCTGGCTCATATTGATCAGTTGCTTCTTCTTTCATCAGCGGTTGCAGGTTCAAAACCATCCGTCGCGGTTGCACTTATAGACCAGACACTGGACGAGGCAGAATATATATGGAAGGGCAGAAATAAAATATTGAATGAGCTGATTACTGTTTGGTACCGGGATTGGAAGCCACTTGTAGCAGCAGCTAATGGACGAAAATATCTTCACCAGGTGGATGATGTAAAGGATCATGAACCCATCCGAACGATTGATTTGAGTTACCTGGTATATCGTCAGTTACATTATCCATTGCAAAACTGGGCCCTGGAAACGCTGAAGGCGAGAAATATTTTTGCCCTGCAAAATAAATTGCCTTTACGCAAAAGCCAATTGGAATGGAAGAGGATAGAATGAGTGGTATTATTCCCCTGTGATGGGAAATTAATAATAACTTCATTTTTTGCTGAAAATATGGATCGCCGGTCTCTTATAATAAACATATAAAAATGATGAAAACCGTTAATGCTGTTTGTGTCCTTACTTTTTTAATAAGTCTGAAAAGTTTAGCTGGTGATATTAATGATTTCAACCGCCACTTCAGGATTTTGCCGCAACCGCAGAAAATTGAATTGCTGAAAGCAAAAGGTTTGTTGTATTCCGACCTGCGGTCAGTCGCACTCATTAATACCGGAGAGAAACCGGTGATGACCGGGATGTTGGAAGCCCTGCCGTTGACCAAAATTGCGTCTGCAGGTACCATTTCATTAATCATACAAAGCAATTTAAGTTTACCTTCTCCCGAAGGATATGTGCTGGAAATAAATGGAAAACAGGTTACCATTAAGGCATCACAGCAGGCTGGTTTGTTTTATGGTATTCAAACCCTGAATCAGCTGTTAGAAGATTCTCATGATCAGCAGCTCGAAATCCCATCCTGCAAGATTACGGACTATCCTGAAATTCCATACCGGGCTATTCATCTTGATTTGAAACATCATCTTGATGCCGGAAGATATTATTATGATATGGTTGACCGGCTGGCAGCAGTGAAGATAAATGCAATCATTGTTGAGTTTGAAGATAAACTTCGTTATCGTAAGGCACCCGTAGTGGGGGCGCCCAATGCTATTTCAATTGAAGAGTTCGCCGCATTAAGCAACTATGCCAGTGACCGGTTTATAGAAATCAGTCCGCTGGTCCAGGGTCTTGGACATGCTTCATTTATTTTAAAACATGAAGAGTATAAAAAATTGCGTGATGATTCTACTTCCGATTGGGTATTCGATCCTTTGAATCCGGCCACCTATGATCTGCAGTTTTCATTGTATGAAGATGCTATTGCCGCAACGCCCAATGGCAGGTACCTGCATGTTGGCGGGGACGAAGTAGGGGCTTTGGGAAAATCGGAGCTATCAAAAAAATCCGGGATGAAGCCGATCGAACTTCAGATGCACTGGTTGAAAGAAGTCAGTGATTTCGCGGAGTCGCATCACCGGATTCCTATCTTCTGGGATGATATGGTTTTCAAACTGGCCGGGCTTTATGAAACTACTTATGACTCATCAATAAAAGAACCGCAGGTGAAGGAACTTTGGGAAAAGAACCAGGGCTTCCTGAATGAAAAAATCCCGATTTTCCCAAAGAACTGTGTTTACATGCGCTGGAATTATGACGACGCTAAATTGCCGGGCAACCGGAATGCGTTGGATTGGTATAAGAAAAATGGGTTGCATGCTATGGCTGCCACAGCCGCCCAGACGATGTGGCCGATGCTTCCCCGTAACAGATCAAATTTTCAAGCTATCAAAGATTTTTGCCAACTGACTTCTGAAAAAAAACTGGATGGAATTTTATGCACAGTATGGGACGATTGCTCCGTTCATCTTGAAACAGTCTGGCGCGGCCTGTACGATTTTGCATTGTTCAGTTGGAACTATGAAGATATCCCGGTAGAAAAGGCGCACGAAACTTTTCGCCACCGGTTCTACGCACCAGGGCTTGCTGCTGCTACCAACGATTTCCAGGATTTACTGGAAGATGCATTACCCTTTTGGGAAACAGCTTTCTTGCGTGAAGGTGACAGGAACAATTATCATAAAGATTTTAAATTAATCGAAACTCCCGACCCGCAAACACCGGGCAACTGGAACTCAAAATATAAAGCGAAGCTGGAGCTGGCTGCAAAAGCTGTGAAAGAATACGAAGTAATAAACAACAAAATAAAAAACGCCATGCAGTTAGCAAGGAGAAATGACTACGCATTATCAGTTATGAGCCAGGTCAACGAATTACAGGTGTATCCCGCGAAGCTTTTGTTGTTATTGCAGGTGTATGATAAAGCGCCGGTAAAAAATAAAGCAAAGGCTATTCAACAGATTGAAGACTATACTGATAGTTTCAAAAAATTGAGGGCGCAATTCGAAAAAACTTATGCACAAACAAGAATCATGGGAAACCCGGAAGGATACCAACTTGATTCAAATTTTCATGAACATCTTGCCAATGGCACCAATAATACAGACTGGATGTTTATGTATGAAATGCCAGTAAATAAACAGGTAGATGAATGGCTGGCACCCCAAAAAGCAAAAGCTTTTTAAGTCAGCAATTTACTTTGTTCCCGATTTATAGTAAAGCAGTAAACTCATGAACAGCGAGGTCCGGCGGTTGGTAATGGCAGGATACATAATTATTTTTTCTGCACAATGCCAGCGCAATTTTTCAACGAGTAACGTAAAGGATTCTGCTGTGAACTGGGAAAAAATTGGCCCCGGGGGCGGCGGCGCTACATTTATTCCCACTTTTTCTTATCACAGCGCTGAAAATTTCCTGCTTCGTTGCGATATGACAGGATCCTATCTTACCAAGGATGGAGGCCAATCGTACCAGCAAATCAACTTTGCGAATGGAGCCTCAGCTTATGCCTACGATCCTGAAGATTCCAGTACGATCTATATAGGATCTGCAGTTTTAAATCAATCCAAAGATGGCGGGAAAACGTGGCAGGTAATTTTCCCCAAAAAAGAAGAGATTGTAAATGCAATCTATACCGGCGACCATGCCAGCTACCACATTGAAACCCTGAAAGGGTCTTTATATGAAAGTAGCGGGAACATAGACCATATCCGTGTTGATCCCGTATCATCAGCTTCTCTGTATTTCAATATGGGCAATTTTTTCTTTTACACATCTGATCAGGGCGCTACCT
>JAOQAL010000486.1 GCA_025963615.1 Chitinophagaceae bacterium
CCGGGCCTCTTTTTTTTCAAGGAAGGCAAACGGATCAAAATTTTTAATCTCGCAGGCAAACCTTGTTTTGAATTTCGAGGCATCAAACAAAGTAATATAATCCGCCCCAGACACTCCATTCACAAGATTAGTCCAGTAATCTTCAATAGAGTTGCCCAAAGGTGTGATAGCTCCCATCCCTGTAACAACAATTCGTTTGTACTCCATACAGCAATCGGGTATCTTTTAGTTAAAGATAAAACCGCCTTCACTGCAAACAACAGTCAGAAGGCGGAGTAATTTTATTCCCCCGATACAATAAGCCATCGGGGCAGTCCATGTATTCCCGGGCGGAAATATATCATAGTTTACTTGGCGTGCTCTTCCAGGTAAGCAACAGCCTGACCAACTGTTGTAATGGTCTCTGCCTGCTCGTCAGGAATGGAGATATTGAATTCTTTTTCGAATTCCATGATTAACTCAACGGTATCCAATGAATCGGCACCGAGGTCGTTGGTAAAAGAAGCTTCATTAGTTACTTCTGCTTCGTCAACTCCTAATTTATCAACGATAATCTTTTTTACTCTAGATGCAATGTCTGACATGTCTTTTTAATTTAGTTAATATGGGTGCAAAAATAGAATTTTTGAATAAATCACCGCATTAAAGCTGATTTTTTCCTGATTTATCTTAAAGGGCCGAAAATAGATAAGATAAGGCTGATAGAAAAAGAATTTAATACAAAATAAGAATCTTTATTCATTGGCAGTCTTAAAGGATCTTTGTAAATTCCGGTTTTCCAAAACTTTCTTTTGCCATGGCTCTGAAAATAATTGACTACGGGACCAAAGAATACCAGCAAATGGTGAAGCTGCGGGAAGATATTTTGCGCAAACCACTGGGTTTTACGTTTACTCCTGGTGAACTGGAAGCAGAAAGGGACAATATGCTTATAGCCGCCTTTGAAGATGACCGTATACTGGGTTGCTGTATGCTGGTTGAAGAAAAACCGGGGATTATACGATTACGTCAAATGGCGGTCCTTAATGATTTGCAGGGGAAAGGAATTGGGCGGGCGCTTATGCAGTTCGCGGAAAATATTGCAAGAGATCATGGATATAAAACTATTACCATGCATGCCCGTAAGCATGCTGTTGGTTTTTATGAAAAAGTAGGTTATAAAATAAAGGGTAATGAATTTACCGAAGTTTCTATTCCTCATTTGGTAATGGAAAAACAATTGTAATACCCTTACTTATTTCTTATTTATTTTTTCCTTCAGCAGTTGCCTTAATTCATATACCTCCTCCTTTGTCTTACACCCGCTTTTTGGCACCAGGAAAAAAGAACGGCTGTCAAAATACAGGTGAAAAAAATAAGGACTTTCCAAAAAATTGTTCAATGCCTTCCAGGACCAGCGCCTGGAGCCACGTTCATTGCCCAGTGAAAATCCGTCGTCTTCAAAATTCATTGTAAAATGATCTTTAAATGTGGCCGCTCTTTTATATACCAGAGCCGGCATAACAAACCAGAAACTGATCATTAAGGTAAACCAAAGGAAGGAACTGGTAAGAAATGCCATGGGGGTGACCTTTTTAAAATAAAATAAAGTAGCGGATGCCAGGGCAAAAACATTTACCATAATTATCATAAATCTTATCTCTGGCCTTGAAATAAAATGATACCGCAGGGCCTGCAAAACCTTGGACTTCTCATATTCAAAATGTATGGTCATGCATTATAAAATTAAAAATCAGGAATTCAACTTTTGGCATTTAAAATAAAAAATCCACTCGGCGGAGTGGATTCAAATTACGATTTTAATTGTCGATATTATTGAGGGATATGATAGGTACTGCAAAGTTCACTATAGCTCAACAGCTTGGGGTTTATTTTTCTTCCTCCGGCTAATACACCGCCGGGAATAATAATATAACGGTATTCGTAGCCTGTACTTGGCCAAAGACCTGTCGCATCATGCGTAGTTTGATTGGTCATATAATAAAGAATGCCGCCAACTTGTGGAACTAAATTCATCTGGCAATATTGTACGCCCATTACCGGATCATCAAAACTAAGAAACCAGGGAAGGAGTTGAGGAGACATCAAAGCACCGGTTGCCTTAACATAGGACATAACGATACCTGAATCCAGAATTCCGCCCGTAACGTCCGGGGCAAATTTAATCGCACGAGCGATAGTTTCAGGAACCAAGACATTGGAGACTAAAGAATCATCCCAAGATATCGAGAATTCATCATTTGTGAACCATTTGGAATAAATCACATTCGCTGTGCCAGCAGGGCCTTGTGCTCCGTTCGCACCATCCGCACCGTTTGCTCCGTCAGCACCGTTTGCTCCGTCAGCGCCATTGGTTCCGTTTGTTCCATTTGTTCCGTCAGTCCCGTCGGTTCCTTCATCACCTTTTGGGCCCTGGGTACCCGCAGGACCCGTATTTCCTTCAGGACCTTGCTTTGAACAACTTATTACAAATAATGTGAGAACTAGAAATAAAGAAAGCAGCAGGTAGCTTTTTTTCATAAAATGATTGGTTTTGAAAATAAAACGATGCTGCCTGTAAATAATTGCACCTTAACTCCAATTTTGAACTCAGAAAATGGTTTTTTTAACCGGATAAGTAATAACTCTTATAATATTTAACAAAAAAACCCCCGCATTTACTATGCAGGGGTTAAAAATATAATACGGGTATATGATTATTTATTCATCATCTGCTTTGCTTCAATGCTTAAAGTGGCATGGGGTACCGCCCGAAGTCTTGCTTTATCAATAAGTTTACCGGTCACCCGGCAAATGCCATAGGTTTTACTTTCAATACGCATCATGGCTTTTTCCAGGTGATCGATGAAAGTAATTTGCCTGCTTGCCATCTGGCTAAGTTGTTCCCTTTCCATACTTACACTTCCATCCTCCATCGTCATATAGCGACCTTCATCCATATCGCCGCCTTCATCTTTCCGGGTTATCAAACCTTGCAGGTAAGCTAATTCTTTTTTGGCCGCATCCAGCTTTTTGCCGATCAGGTCCCTGAATTCGGTAAGGTCGCTGTCCGAATAGCGCATAGTCGGGCCATTATGTTGTATAGGTGGCGTATCAAGTACGGATTTAGTAAACTCAGGTTCGTATTTTACAGACTTGCTGGTCGTTGTCTTCGGTATCACCACTTTCGAGGGTTTTGGCGGATCTTTTTTCATAACGGATTTTATGGGAGGTTTTACAGATACAAGTGACTTTGGATCTTTTTCTCCTTTTTTTAATACTGGAATAGATTTAACAGGCTGAGGTGCAGGCACTTCAGGCTTCTTTGCAACCGGTTTTTCCACTGGCTTATGAGCCATTTCTTTTTTTGCAACAGGTTTAACTGCTTTTTTAGGAGCTGGTTTTTTAACGGCAGGTTTAGCCGCAGGTTTCTTTGCAGCAGGCTTAGCTGCTTTCTTAGGAGCAGGCTTTTTAGCTGCAGGTTTCTTCTTGGTAGCCATACAATTAGCCTTTTTTTGAAACAATCACTTTTAAGGAAACATCATTTACATCAATTTCAGTTCCACCTTCAAATTCAAGCAGGAATTCCAGTTTATCTGCCAGAATTTCGGCGCAAATATAGTGTTTAAACTGTGCCAATGCGTCTTTTAATCCATTAGTTGCTGACACTTTTACATCTATTCTGTCTGTAAGGTCAAAACCACTGTCTTTACGGATTTTCTGGATGCGGTTAACAAATTCCCGGGCATTGCCTTCCTGTTCCAGTTCGGGAGTTATGGTAATATCCAATGCCACCGTCAAAGCTCCTTTAGTTGCTACCGTCCAACCGGGAATATCCTCACTGCTTATGTCCACTTCCTGAACCTGTAATATTACGGGTTCGCCATCAATTGACAAATTATATTGTCCTTCTTTTTCCAGTTTGGCTATATCATCCTGGGTAAATGTGGCCAAAATACCAGAAACCGCTTTCATTTTCGGGCCTAGTTTTTTACCGAGCGCCACAAAATTGGGTTTTATTTTTTTCTTAATAAACCCTTCCGTCTCAGTGAGCAACTGTATTTCCTTTACGTTTACCTCGCTTTTCACCAGGTCTTCAATCTTTTCCAACTGCCCTTTCATAACAGCGTTCAAAACAGGTATCAAGACCTTTTGCAAAGGCTGGCGGACTTTGATATTCACTTTTTTTCGAAGCGACAATATCAACGATGAAACATCCTGGGCTAATTGCATCCTTTCTTCCAGCGCAACATCGATTTTCGATTCATCGGCAACCGGGTAATCCGTATGATGAACCGATTCAGTTTTAAAACGATTACTTACAGCGTCCAGGTTTTGAAACAAAGCATCACTGAAAAATTGAGAAACATGCGCCATCAAACGAACGATGTTTTAGA
>JAOQAL010000504.1 GCA_025963615.1 Chitinophagaceae bacterium
AACATCTCTGCGGGATTATTTTAAAATTACACTATTGAAACAGACTCTATATTCTTCTATGAGCTTACCTGCTTCAAAATAAAAAGGGAAACCATAAAGGGGAATAATGATAGTATGTGATCAATCCCCCGTGTCCCTGTGCCGCGGTGACTTTGTGTTCCAAAATATTGTTTTGAAACACAGGAGGCAGGAAGGCACAGAGACACAGGGCTTACCTGGTTTCCAGTTCTTCCCCTTAAAATAGCTCAAGAAATGGGAAACAGATTGAAAGCTGAAAACGAAGCGAAACCTTAAGTATTAATAAGGAAGCAGCCGCCCTTTTCGAGGTCCAATTTGCGGAGTTTTCTCCCTAAAGAAAAGCCGAATGGATTTTTTTAGAATTAAATGGGGATTAATAAAGATGACCTCATTCTTTTTAGTATTTTGGGCACTCTATGAAGCATTATCTTATCACCGGCGGAGCCGGATTTATCGGAAGCAATCTGATCAAACGTCTTTTTGAGCAGGAACCGGGTATTCAAATTACCTGTATCGATAATTTTGACCCTTTTTATTCAAAAAGTATTAAAGAATATAACATACAGGATTTCAGCAGCAAGCCGGGATTTAATTTGTTGAAGAAAGATCTGGCTACTACCGGTTACCAGGAATTAACCGAATTAATAAAAGCCCCGGTAGACACGATTATACATCTTGCAGCAAAGGCTGGCGTGAGGCCAAGCATCGAAAACCCTTTATCTTATCAGCAGGCAAATGTGATAGGCCTGCAGAATATGCTGGATTTCGCAAAAGAAAAAGGAATCAAACAATTCGTATTTGCATCCAGCAGCAGCGTGTATGGCATTAATGATCATTTCCCCTGGAAAGAAGAAGAAAAGTTAATGCCGATCAGCCCTTATGCCATGACGAAATTATCAGGAGAAATGCTGGGGCATGTATATAATAAATTATTTGGTATCCGGTTTATTGCTTTACGTTTTTTTACAGTTTATGGTCCGGGACAACGCCCAGACCTGGCGATTCATAAATTTACCAAAGCTATTCTGAAGGGTAAGCCTATAACCATGTATGGGGATGGCAGTACCAGCCGTGATTATACTTTTGTAAACGATACTGTGGGAGGGGTTATAGCAGCCGCGAAATACGATAAAACAGATTTCGAGATCGTTAATTTAGGAAACAACTACACCGTGTCTTTAAAAGAGCTGATACAGGCCATTGAAGGAATTACCGGTAAAAAAGCCGTTATTGAGCAATACCCCGATCAACCGGGTGATGTGCCAAAAACTTTTGCTGATATCACCAAGGCGAAAAAATTGTTTGGGTATAATCCGGAGACAAAATTAAAAGATGGCTTGCAAAAATTTTATGATTGGTTTTGTGCCAACGAGGCGCTTTTGCTGAAATAAAATCGTAACCCATTTAACTCACCCGGGCCGCCGGGTGATCACGGTAATTCCGAAAGTCATTTTAAGACTTTATGCTGCCCCCTGGGATCCTTATATTTTCTCCCAACGCTGCCGGCAGGCTCAGCTAGGATCATTTTTTTTATTTTTTACAAGCAACTTTCCTTTCTTTTTCCCGATTAGATAGAAAAGGCGGATCATTTCATTTAATTCTTAGCGTTTGGACAATACAGAACAATCCATAATAAAAGTACTGGCCTATTTTAATATTTTCAACTTCCCGTTGAAGAAGGACGAGATTTATAATTTCCTGGATAAAACTTGTGAAAAAAGCCGCTTCGAAAAGACGATGGATTCCTTACGGGATGAGGGTATTATTTACCGGATAGATGAATTTTATTCATTACAAAAAAATCACGCGCTGGCAGAGCGCAGAAAAACAGGAAATAAAAGAGCTGCGGAACAATTAAAAATTGCCGGGAGGATCTCCCGGTTTTTATATTGCTTTCCGTTTGTAAAAGGTATTGCTGTCTCGGGTTCCTTGTCAAAAAACTACGCGGATAAAAATTCGGATATAGATTTCTTCGTCATTACAAAGGCAAACCGTCTTTGGCTTGCAAGGACATTGATGCACCTGTTTAAAAAGCTTACTTTTCTCACAGGCAGGCAGCATTGGTTTTGCATGAATTACTATATAGATGAGCTGGCTCTTGAAATAAAAGAAAAAAATATTTTTACTGCTGTTGAAATTGTGACTGTTCTGCCATTACAGGGGAACGGAATTTTTAAAGAATTTTTTACCGCTAATAAATGGACTAAAGCTTTTTTTCCTGTTTATCAACCCCGGGTGCAAGCGACGGAGGAGATGCCAAAAGGAAAGCTGAAGGCTATTGCCGAAAAATTCTTTAATAACCGGATGGGAGACCGGTTAAACGATGCATTGATGCGCATCACCATCAGGAGATGGGAAAAGAAAGCCCGGGAACGGAAGCACAGCTATAGCGGGGAACTGATGGGCCTTGATGGGGCCATCCACTATGCGAAACCTGATCCCGCAAATTTTCAAGATAAGATATTGTATAGATACGGGAAGGAAGCAGAAGCTTTTATGATGCGGCTGGAAAATGTAAACCCGGTATGATTCCTGGCTACTATTTCTTTTGTAACGAAATGATATAATAATCGCCGATATTTCTCCACGGCCAGGAACTTCTATATTTATCTTCTTTTTCCTTTAGCCAGTTGTAAAGACGCGAATGCTTTTCTGCAAAATTTTCGATATAAGAAGGTGGCACCATCGTACAGAGTCCTTCAACAGATAATACACCAAATTGAGACAATAAATTTTTTATCACATAAGAAGGGTTATAATACCAGCAGTTGAAAGCTTCTCCTTCAATAGCTGCTTTGGCACCATGGCGACTGAAAAAACGGCGGAATGCTGTTTTGAATTTGCCTTTGAATAAAAGTATTGTTTCCCAAAGACA
>JAOQAL010000537.1 GCA_025963615.1 Chitinophagaceae bacterium
AATCCCCCGGGATGTAATAACCATTCGACCTGTTGATAATCGCTGTATCCGCTTAGCTGATAAAACCCAGGATATGGGCGGCAGAATAAAAAGGATATAATCTTACAGGTCTTTCCTGCAGAAAAAAACCGTTGCCAAAGCGCCAAATATTTTCATCCAGCCTGGCATATTTTTCAGGGGTTAATAAATCTTCAAAGATAGAGGGACGGTAAGGGCCATTACGAAAACGGGCATTAAATACTCTTTTACGGAATTCCGCAGTGTCAATTTCCAGTAACCGGCATATTAAGGTGGTATCAACACCCTTTACTTCCGATGGTGTTACCATCAGGTCAAACATCAGGGTATTGTTAAGGATGGCTTTATTTTTCCGGTCGAAAATAATTCCTCTTGAAGGATAAATTCTTTTTTCAAAAATGGCATTTTCATCAGCCATTCTTTTATACTTTCCGGAAAGCACCTGCAGGTGAAATAACTGCGCGATGATGATCACAAAACATAACAGGAAGATCAGGCGGATAATACGGCTTCTTGACTGGTTAAACACAGGCATAGACGGAACTGGGAAATTTTATCAAAATTACACAAAAAAGAGACGCTAACGGGCGCTAAGGAAGAACGCCAATGAGCACTAATAGAGTATGCTAAAAGAAAACGCTGATAGACATGGTAGTTGGCGCTTTCGGCCTCACATCGCAAAAAGGAACGCCAATGGGCGCTAATAGTGGTCGATGATTAAAACGCTGATAAATACGGTAGTGGGCGGCCAGGTTGAATACGGGCGGCGACCATCAACCATTTTTGCCTTCAATTTTTTGAAAATGCCGGGACGATACTACCGGATCAAGCTGTATTAGTTCGGAATTTGAGACGGCGCGGAAATAATAATTCTACCGTAAAAATAAGCAGCATACTGACCCCTGTACTGGCTACAACCCGGATAAGAAATTCAAAAAAGCCACCAAACTGGAGCCATTCCAAAAAAAGCAGGTATCCATGATGAAAGAATGTAAGCACCAAAGCATACACAGAATAGGGTGCCCAGCCCATCGCTTTTGGAGAAGGTTCCCGGTAATTAAACTCAGAAGAATCCTTCGGCATTAATACATTAATAATAAATGGGCGGAGGTAAGCAACCAGCACACAAGCTGCCGTATGCAAACCCATCGTCATGGTAAAATAATCCAGGGTAAGACCTGTTATAAATGCAATTATCAAAAGGCCGATACGGGGTATGGAAAACGGTATCCACAAAATAAAGAGATAGTATAGGTAGGGCGTGATGAACCGGTGCAAGTGAGGTATTTTATTCAATACGTATACCTGTATCAGTATAAATGAAAAAAATCGTATTATATTTCTTACCAGGTCGCTCAATTATTTTCCTTTTTGAGATTCATCATTTTTCTTCTTAGTATCAGCAGCCAGTTTTATCTGCTCTTCCCGCTGCAGGTTTTCTACTACAAATACTTCCTGAAGATTATAAAAATTAGCCGAGGTCTTTATTTTCAACACGTAAAAGGTGGTACTGTTATCTGCAATGACATCAACGACGGTACCAATCATATAACCAGGTGGAAAATTGTAAGAGTAAATACTTGTAAGAACCGTGTCCCCTTTTTTTACTTCAATACTTTTAGGAAGATTTCTCAAAGTTAAATAACGTGGGTCCTTGCCATCCCATTCAATCTTTCCAAATTCTCCGCTCCGCCTCAAAGAAGCATTTACCGTATTCTGCACATGCAACAAACTCATAACCTGGCTGAAGTTAGGACTCACATTCACAACAACACCCACCGCATTGCCATCTGAACTGATAACAGACATATTATCCTTTATCCCCTGGTTAGCACCGCGATTAATCTGAATATAATTTCTATCTGAATTAATTGAGTTATTGACCACCCTGGCAACGCGGTATAAGTAACGGCGGAAGCCAGGAAGCGTATCATATTCTGTAGTATCAATCACCTGCCTGAAGGAAGTATCCGGAACGTTATAGTTGCTGCGCAAAAGATTTAAAAGAGAATCATTCATCCGGTGTACCCGGGCATTCTCTTCTTTCAGGTGAAAGTATTGGTCAACATTGCCATATTTCGTATTGGTCCATCCGGTTATTTCATTGGCAATTCCGAGACCAACAGCCCGATGAAAATTATTATAGTTAAATAAAAACCATAGGGCTACTCCTTGTAATACAAGGAAGAAAAGAAACGTGAAATACCGCCGAATGAAAAGAAATACATTACGCATAAGCCCGTCCTAAATCCTTCTCAAAGGGAAGGACTTTTGAAGGTCATTTATAAAAAGTAGACTCATTATTTAGAAATGGTTTGGATAGGTCTTTTACCTCATTACAAACGGATACCTGTCATAATTCTTCAGTGCGATGCCTGTGCCTCTTACGACACTCTTGAGCGGGTCATCAGCCACATGCACCGGCAATTTTATTTTTTGACTCAATCTTTTATCCAGGCCACGGAGCAAGGCACCACCACCGGTTAAATAGAGTCCCCTGCGATAAATATCTGAAGCGAGTTCAGGAGGTGTTTGTTCCAATGCTTTCAGAATAGCTTCTTCAATTTTAAAAATAGTTTTATCTAATGCCTCCGCAATTTCCTGGTAGCTTACCATGATCTGTTTAGGAATACCCGTTTCAAGATCACGGACATTTACATGAATATCGTCCGGGGTATTTTCTAGGTCTTTCA
>JAOQAL010000541.1 GCA_025963615.1 Chitinophagaceae bacterium
TAAGGCTCCTACCGGACACACATCAATTACATTGCCGATAAAATCATTGTCGAGGCTTTTTTCAATGTAAGTAGCAATCTCGGAATGATCTCCCCGGTCTAAAATGCCATGTAATCTTTTATTCGTCAACTGGTCGGCCGTATATACGCAACGGAAACAAAGTATGCACCTTGTCATATGGAGTTGTATATAGGGGCCCAGGTTATGTTTTTCGAATGTTCTTCTTTTAAATTCGTAACGGGTCCCTTCTTTGCCATGCTCGTAACTCAGGTCCTGCAAATGGCATTCACCCGCCTGGTCGCAAACCGGGCAATCCAAGGGATGATTGATCAGTAAAAATTCAACGACCCCGTTTCTCGCATCAATCACTTTCTCACTCGTAATATTTTTGACGACCATGCCATCCATCACGGTCGTACGGCAACTGGCAACGAGCTTCGGCATGGGTCTTGGGTCCGCCGACGAACCGGCAGCCACTTCTACCAAACAGGTACGGCATTTACCACCGCTGCCTTTTAATGGTGTGTAATAACACATCGCCGGCGGCGCTACATCACCACCTACTTTGCGGGCAGCCTGCAGAATAGTAGTACCGGCAGGCACCTCCACCGTGATGTTATCAATAGTTACTTTAAAAAGTTTTATTTCGTCAGCCATATGTTGTGTTTCACGCAAAGCTGCAAAGGAGCTAAGGCGCAAAGTTTATAAATTATTAACTATCCTATGAATTCCATCTTTTTATTAATGGCACATTAAAATTTATAAGTAATCCTAATTTCAATCCAGCCAGTTTTAAATATGTCTGCACTTGTTTGTAATGAATATCAGCAAGTGATTCGACTGATTTTAACTCCACAAGAACTATATCATCAATTATCACATCTGCCCTGAATCCTATTTCTAATTTAATTTCTTCATGAATTAATGGAATACCATGTTGCCTTTTAAATGATATACCTTGTTTAGCCCATTCATAACAAAATATTTCTTCATACACACTTCAAACAACCCCGGACCATATTGTTTATGAATCCTAAAGCATACATCAACAATCAGCTTTGATAATTCGTTTTCCTTCATTGTTTCTTTGCGCCTTAAAATCTTTGCGCTTTTGCGTGAAATCAGGCTGTCACCAGCGTCTCCCGCGGATCCGCATAATGCGCTAAGCCATAATTTCTCCTCAAACATTCTTCAGGATTCAGCACATGCCATTCAAACTCGTCCCTGAAATGCCGGATGGCTGCAGCTACCGGCCATGCCGCCGCATCACCCAGCGGACAAATCGTATTGCCTTCAATCTTTCTCTGTATGTCCCAAAGCAAATCAATGTCGCTCATTTTTCCCTGTCCATTGTCCAGGCGCAATAATATTTTTTCCATCCACCCCGTTCCTTCCCGGCAGGGAGAACATTGACCGCAACTTTCATGGCGATAAAATCTTGCCAGTGTATACGTATGCTTCACTATGCACTGATCTTCATCTAAAACAATAAACCCCCCGGATCCCATCATGGAACCTGTTGCAAAACCACCATCACTCAAACTTTCATAGTTCATCAGCCGGGTATCGCCTTTGGCTGTTTTTAGTAAGAGATTCGCCGGTAAAATGGGAACGGATGAACCGCCCGGAATACAAGCTTTTAATTTTTTGCCTTTGGCAATACCACCACAATATTCATCACTGTAAATAAATTCTTCCACGCTGATGGTCATATCAATTTCAAATACGCCTGGCTTATTGATATTCCCGCAGGCGGATATTAGTTTAGTGCCGGTTGATTTTCCCATTCCAATCTTCGAGTACTCTTCACCCCCTTCATTGATGATAGGAACTATTGCCGCTATGGTCTCTACATTATTGACAACCGTCGGGCAATCCCATAAACCTTTTATTGCCGGGAACGGGGGTTTAATCCTGGGGTTGCCTCTCTTTCCTTCCAGGCTCTCGAGCAAGGCAGTTTCCTCACCACAGATATAAGCACCAGCCCCACGTTGTATATGTATTTCACAATCAAATCCACTTCCTAAAATATTCTTTCCCAGCCAACCATTGTCCTTAGCTTCGGCAATGGCCTGTTCCAGGATATCAACGATCCATGCATATTCGCCACGGATATAGATATAAGAATTTTTACTGCCCATGGCGAATGAGCTCACAATCATTCCTTCAATCAATAAATGTGGAAGGAATTCCATTAGATACCGGTCCTTAAAAGTACCGGGTTCACTTTCATCTGCATTTACCACCAGGTAGCGGGGTACCCCTTCAGGCTTTGCAAGAAAACTCCACTTCATCCCGGTAGGAAAACCTGCCCCACCACGACCACGCAGACCGCTTTTCTTTACTTCATCCGTAACCTGGTCCGGGCTTAATGTTTTCAATGCCTTCTCCACGCTCCGGTAGCCACCTTCGCGACGGTAAACATCATAAAACCTGATGCCTTCTACTTTATCCTTTTCTAATAATAATTTTCTTCCCATTCGTATAAGTCAAAATTTAAAAATCCGAAACTCAGAAGCCTGACTTTTAAATTTTTAATTAGTTCACAATTTTGTACTCTGTCTCGCATACAACTGCCAGCCTTTCTTATTCTGTAACCATACTTCCATTACAAACAAATCCAGACCAAAAGCTTTTCCATCCCTTATACCACTAACCGATATTTTTTCTTTCACGATTGCTTTTTCTTTATTTACATCTATCAAAACAGAATTGTCTTGTATTTTATCATAGGCCAGAAAACCGCTGATCATGTCGTTCACCACATCTTTTTTCGTCTGCACCCATCCACTGGAATGTCCAAATGCAACATCTTTGTGTAACAAGGCATTCAGTGTAGCGCTGTCTTTATTCACCAACGCTTTTTCAAGTCGTACTACGGCATCCAGGATGGCCGTGGTATCTTTTTGAGCCATTACCGACAGCCGGACGAAAAGCAATATGGCTATGATAAGTACGTGGCGCATATAGGTTTTACTTTTTCGCATAGTCATGGTTGAACATCCAGTTGATGTTAAATTTATCAGTAAGCATTCCGAATTTAGCGCCCCAGAAAGTATCCTGCAATGGCATGGTCACCTTGGCTCCTTCTGCCAGGGCGACAAATGTTTTATCAATACTTTCCACTGTTTTAAAATTAAGTGAAAGGCTCATGTTGGTACCACTACTGACTGATTGCCCGGGCATACTATCTGAAACCATAAAAGTCAAATCGCCTGCCTGGAAACTAGCATGCATTATTTTGTCTTTAGATTCAGGCTTCGATTCCATGGGCGATTCACCAAAAGTTTGCTGAAACAAAACCTGTCCATCAAATACTTTTGCATAAAAAGCTAAGGCCTCCGCCGCATTGCCATTGAAATTCAAATATGGTACAATCGCTTCCATAAAAAAATTTTTAAGTTAATTAATTATTTGCCGCAGCATTTTTCCTGCATTCCTCAATAATTGAATTTACTTTTTCTTCTGTTAAATATTCCCTGAAGGTCTTGCCCATCTGCATCATCGGGGCATAGCCACAGGCACCGAGGCATTCTACTGTTTTTAATGTAAATAACCCATCGGTAGTAGTTTCACCAGGTTTGATTCCCAGTTTATCGAAAATGTATTTAATGATACCGTCACTTCCGTTAAGCATACATGGCCCGGTCTGGCATACTTCAAAAAGATATTTACCAACGGGTTTTAAATTATACATACTGTAAAAAGTAGCTACCTCATATACTTCAATCGGTTCCAGTTTCAGCAGCGAAGCAACATAATCCATGGTATCACTGCTCAACCAACCACCAAATTCCTGCTGCGCCAGATGAAGCACAGGCAATAAGGCACTTTTATGCTTCCCAGCCGGGTAGCGGGCTATAATACGTTCAACTTCCTTTAATTTATCGTCTGAAAAAGTCATATAAAATGTAAAATGATAAATGTAAAATGTAAAATGTAAAATGGCTTCCCTTTTACATTCAATATTTTAAATTTTAAATTTCTAAGCATCCATCTCGCCCGCAATTAAATTCAAACTACTCATCACTATAATCGCATCACTCAACATGGCTCCTTTTGTCAATTCTTCAAAAGCCTGATAATAAATAAAACAAGGTCTGCGGAAATGTAAGCGATAGGGGGTTCTGCCACCATCACTTACGAGGTAAAATCCAACCTCCCCATTAGCGCCTTCGACGGATTGATACACTTCCCCGGCCGGCATGTCGATTTCACCCATGATAATTTTAAAATGCCAGATCAGCGCTTCCATCTTGGTATACACGTCTTTCTTTTCGGGCAAATAATATTCGGGCACATCGGCATGATATATTTCCGCTTCAGCACCTTTGAACTCCTGCACTTTTTTATACGCCTGTTCTATCAAACTCAGGGATTGCCATATTTCTTCATTGCGTACCAGGAAACGATCATAACAATCACCGGTGGTACCAACCGGGACTTTAAAATCAAAATCCTCATAACTACTGTAAGGGTTTTGAGTCCTTACATCATAGTCAACTCCTGCTGCACGCAGGTTGGGACCGGTAAATCCGTAGTTGAGGGCTCTTTCAGCACTAATGGGGCCAGCGCCAATGGTGCGTTCCATGAATATCCTGTTGCGTGTAAAAAGATTTTCAAACTCTTTTTGTACCACCGGATATTCCTTTAAAAACTTTTCTATTTTCTGAAAAGCGATATCATTAAAATTCCGTTCAAATCCGCCAATACGCCCGATATTGGTAGTTAATCTTGAACCGCATATTTCTTCATATATCTCGTAAATCAATTCACGATACTGCATTACATACAGAAACCCTGTATAAGCACCGCTGTCTACCCCTACAATTGAATTACAGATAAGGTGATCAGAAATCCGCGACAACTCCATGATAATGATGCGCAGGTAGTCGACCCGTTTCGGAGTTTTTACACCGAGTAATTTTTCGCAGGTTAGATGCCAGCCCATATTATTGAGCGGGGCTGAACAATAATTTAACCGATCAGTAAGCGGAGTGATCTGGTAAAGGGGGCGACGTTCAGCAATCTTTTCGAATGCACGGTGTATATAGCCGATGGTCTGTTCGGTAGAAACAATTCTTTCTCCATCCAACTCAAGAATATTCTGCATCACACCATGCGTGGCCGGGTGCGTAGGACCCAGGTTCAGCGTAGTGGTGGTCTTTTCAATACTTCCTTCCGGTAATTTTATGTGTTGCTCAGACATAAATCTATTTGAATCCAGTTTACACGATTTCTCCGCCTATATTATTTTTATCCGCCTCTATCAGGGTTCCGTGATCTGTTTTTTCAGTTCCAAACCCCAGTGTTCCCCCTCTTCCAAACATTTCATCATCTTTATCAATCCGGCTTTGGTCTTCCAACGGAAATTCTTTACGCATCGGGAAATAATCCATTTCATCTACATTTAAAATCCGTTTCAGATTAGGATGACCGATAAAGTTTACCCCGTAAAAATCATAGGTTTCTCTTTCCATCCAGTTCGCTGAAGAAAATAACCCGGTTGCCGTATAAACATCCGGCTTATTTATATCGGCAAACACTTTAAAACGGAGGCGTACATTATCTTCAAGATTATGCAGATGATAAACAACTGCAATTTCTCTTCCTTTTTGATCAGGATAATGTACCGCACATAAGTCTGTAAGAAATCTGAATTTCAGGTCCTCGCTATCAAATAAGAAATTCAGCACTTTCAGGTTAATGTCTTTGGGGGATTCAAAAGTCATCATCCCATAAGACTCTTCAAAGCCAATAACCTGCTCGCCGAATTTTTCCGTTAATTTTTGTTTTATATAGTCGCTGGTCATTCGATTGTAGATTGTAGATCGTAGATTTTAGATGGAGGATTCTTTAAATCCGAAATCTCAAATCTGCAATCGCAAATTCTTAATTACTGTATTCCATAGCTTTCCAACAACGCTTTATATCGCTCGCCGCCTCGTCTCCTCAAACTTTCTTTTCCTACCAGGTCCTGTATTCTCATCACTCCATCTATAATAGCTTCAGGTCGTGGAGGACAGCCAGGCACATACACATCAACCGGTACTACCTGGTCAATACCCTGCAATACGCTATACGTATCAAATATTCCACCGCTGCTGGCACAAGCTCCAACGGCAATCACCCAACGGGGCTCCGCCATTTGCAGGTAAACTTGTTTAACAACGGGACCCATTTTTTTTGCAATGGTTCCCATAACCATTAATAAATCACACTGACGTGGGGAAAAACCTACCCGTTCGCTGCCAAATCTTGCCAGGTCATAATGAGCACCCATCGTTGCCATGAATTCTATACCACAGCAGGAAGTAGCGAAAGGCAAGGGCCAGATAGAATTTTTTCTTGCCAGGCCAATTACTTTATCGAGTGATGTAGCAAAAAAGCCTTCTCCCTGGTGCCCTTCCGGCATTTCACCAATGCTGATATCGGAAACCAGGGGCTTCTGTGTTAAATTATATGATACCGGACGGCCCATAAATTCAAAATTTAGAATGAAAAACGTAAAATATAAAATGATAACAATCACTAAGCTTACAAGTTCAGCCCAATGACTTTTACATTTTTCATTTTACATTCATAATTTAATATTTCAATCTTCCCACTTAAGAGCTCCTTTCTTAATGATATATATAAATCCACAAAGAAAAAAGCCCACAAACATTAGTACTGCCCAGAAACCGTTCCATCCTAAGCCCTTAAAATTGACAGCATAAGGATAAAAAAAGATAACTTCCACATCAAACAACACAAAAAGGATAGCCGTCAGAAAATATTTGATAGCCATAGGCTGACGGGCATCACCGTGGGTCTCGATACCACTGGCAAAGGTTTGCAGCTTATCGGTTGTTTTCCGTTTGGGGCCCAGTAAATGCGTCAGGATCATTAATAAGACAACGAGGCCAACCGCAAAGATTATCTGTATTCCTACCGGTAGGTAAGAGGCGGCATTGGATGTGGAAATATTAGTCTGGAGTAAATGAATCATAGTTTTTTACTCAAGGGGCAAAAATAAGGTAGCCACCGGAAAATACCTTATAAATTATAAGCTAGAACAGATTAATAAAGTTGATTTAAAACAAAAATCCCCATCGTAAGACGGGGATTGAAATTATTATAAAGTTTGAATTATTTTTTTGCTACCCATGCCTTCCGGTCGTCTGCATCCTGTTTAATAAATGAAGTCGGTTTACCGCCTCCACTTGCTGGCTTGGAGCCTCCGCCATTTGCTGGCCGGGAATTGCTTTTTGGTGCTTTTTGCAATATTTCTAAGAATCTTGTCAGGGAAGGATTAGCCGCATCGAATTCCAACCCTTTTTGAACGAAATAAATCGCAGAGTCCCTATTCTTTTTTGTATTGTTATAAATACCCGCTAAAAACTGGCTCGACTGCACACCCTGAGTTTTATACCGGTCTTTTGCTGTAGAGGCAATATCCAGAGACTTTTTAAAACCCTGTATCATATTGGAAAGGTAGGGCTCTACAGAAAGTGTAGTATCGAGAGCTATATTCGTTCTTCCCCACCAAAACCATCCGTAAATACTATCCGAATAATTTGCATTGTACATTTTAAATACGCTATCTGCTTTTTGATAATTACCAGATTGATAATAAGCCAACCCAGAGCTGAACAAGTCATAGTGGTAGGGAATCTTCCTTGTTTGATACATCAATAATCCCAGGGCGGCCTGCAGCGGTCTGTTCCCTTTCTCTTTAGCCGCATTAAAATTGTTTTGTAACAAGTCCCACTTACTGTTATACACCGTATCAAGACTCAGCGCTTTCTGAATACTTTCCAGTACGATATTATCATCATGAGTTATGGCACCATAAATCTGTCCTTTTAATATGTAATCCTGCGCTACTATATCTTCCTCGGTAGCTTTGGCAAAATATTGATCAATATACTCTTTTGCTGAAGCCGTATCGCCTTTACCCACATAGGAATATGCCAGAATTTTATAGGTTTGCGGCTTGGTTTTATCACCGGCTTTTGAAATAATATTCTTTAATATGCCGATCGCCCCATCATAATCTTTTTTAGCCCACAATGTCTGCGCTCTCAGGTAATCCGTTTGCACATCAGCATCTGTATTCGCAATATATTTTTTTGCGAAGTCGTCCGCTACATCAAATTTTTGGTTATATAAATTATAATAATAGAGTTCATAATATGCCGGTGCAAATTTCGGATCCATTGTAATTGCCTTATTCAAATCTTCCAAATAGACTTCCCAGTTTTTCTGGGTCTCATAAATTCTTGCTTTACGGTATTCCGCCCTTGCAAAATTGGGATTGAGGGCTATCGCTTTATCATAATTCGTTACGGAATTGCCTCCATCATGTGATTTACGGTAAGCATCTCCTAAATTCAGAAATATGTCTGCATTCTTCGGATCCCTGTCCGCGGCTGCTTTTAATTTTTCGATGGCATAGGCCAGATCACCGCTTTTGGCTTTATTATCAATATTCGCACGACCGATAGCATTCAACACATTAGGATCATCTCCTTTTTTTCCACGGCTTACAGTCAAAGCGGTTTCAAACCGCTGACGGGCTTCATTTGTTTTATTATCAATTAAATCAACCTGGCCCCTGCCTACTAATATTAACGGGGCATTGCCATTTGTCGTTAGCGTTTTATCATATAAATCCCGCGCTGATTTCACATCGTCCAGCGCAATATAAGTTTGACCCAGCCAATAAATTGCGTCAAGATTATTAGGATTTGCTGCTATTAGTTTATCAAAAACCGCTTTAGCGCTTTGATTCCGCTCTGCATAAAGGTGATTGACCCCTTCCTGAATGGATTGTGCCATTAGCTTCGTGGCGCTAATTAGAACTGCTACCATTATTACAATCGAAGTTTTCTTCATTTTTCTAGTTGCATTTAAGAGTTGTAAATATAATCAGTTCTTTTATTCATCCCTGAGCTTTACCGGCCGAATCCTTAAATCTTTTTGCATCGGCGCCAGATAGGCCCGTTTAAAAATCAACTGTCCCCGCTCCCCGCTCAAGAAACTTGCAAAGCCATGTGCCAATCCATTGTGTTTTTCTTTTACTATGTATACCAAATCACGTACCAAGGGGTATCGAAGGGTATAGATGGTGCCTGGTACCGGCGGTATAAACGCGCCCGGAACATCCGCACTTTCAAGATTTGCTATCTTAACTTTTGTTAAAAAACTTAACTGGGTTGAATCCTCTGGGTTTCCGATCCAGTTGACTCCAATAAAACCGATGGCATCGGGATTCTTAGCAACATAATCCAGGACTTCCTCACTTGTTTTACCCGCTACCGTTTTTGGCGTAAGGGTATCACCTTTTAATATAGAATCGACGATAAAACGTACGGTACTGGTTGCCCGCAACCCGTCAAATACCGGAATTAAATTTTTCTTAAACCTGCCGGTAAGAATCTCCCGGATATCATTTACGGTATAAAGCGAGTCTTTTGCTTCTTTATTAAGTATAATTGCGATAGCATCCCTGGCTACAATCATTTGTTCAGGTCCCACCCTCATGGAGTCAATGATGAAACTTTGCTCCTGCGGTGTTGCTTTTCGTGTAACAATCACCATGCGGATACTATCGACCCCGAAATCACGGAAACAATCAGCCTCCGGCTTATAATGTACAATGATATGCGCATCAGGATACAGGGCTTCAAAAACCTTTATCTGCGAATCAATCACCGGTTTAAACGTTTCATCGGAACTGATATTTATAGTGCCTTCTGTACGGGTATCCTGATTTTTTGAACCCGGACCGGTGCCACACCCACCTAAACATATAAAAAGCCCCATGGCATAAATAAACCGCCGTGTATATTCAAAATAGCTTGCCCCGAAAAAACTGTTCATTTGAAATAATTTTTTTTATACCCACGGTATATGCGCCAACTGCCGTACAATAAACAAAGTCCGCCAAAGAATTTATCCATCAAAGAAGAAGAGTCGCTGCCCAGGGAGATTTTCAGCTCCTTATGGAAAAGAAAAAAAATGCCCGCGATCAACATCAGAACGCCCATTCCATAATCCATTATAGAGCGCATTTGTGTTACCTGCTTCTTCTTCTTATTTTCATACTCTTCAAACATCCCGGAAATTTTTTAAGCCGGAAGCAATTTAGCCCAATTTTTCTAACCAATTCACTTGTATAATGCCATTTGTAAAAAAGCTTTGCAACATACCGTTAAGATCAGACCGGGACGGATATGTCTTATTGGTCCATCCCTACAAACGTTACCGGTTGCATAAATGAAACAGCAATTTTATTACCGTTTTGTATCGCGGGGTTCCATCTTGGCATTCTTTTAAAAGCGCGGAGTACTTCCCGGTCGTAGGTATCGCCCCCGCTTTGTATTATTTCAGCCCTTGCTATGGAACCATCAGCGCCAACAACAAAGCGCACAAGTATTATTTTCTTTTCTCCGGCTTCAAGATCAGTCGGCGAATTCAATGTTCTTGAAAAAAATGACGCCAATGCTTCGGGTCCTCCAGGAAAAGAAGGCTCCACTTCAACTGGCTCAAATACGGGCTCCTCTTTCGGTTTATTTCTACTATCAAACCCGGTAGCTGTTCCATTGGATATGGCCTTGGATGGGTCGGCTGCAGGAGGACCATCCATCGTTTTGTCTGAAATGGAGCTTTCTTCTATTAATTTTTGATCAGGCAGGGTATTATCAGCCAGATCATCAGGAACAATTTTAATAATCACATCTTTTACCTGTCTTGGCGGCTCAACTTGTTTTACTTGTGGAGGTGGCTCAACTTTTTTCGGCGGTTCAACATCGATCACTGTTAATGTTACGAGACCTCCATTGTTATCGCTCAAAGAACTATTCCTCCTATCATTTCTGTTTAACAAGGATATTAAATAAAACAAAACGACTGCCGAAAGCGCTATGCCCAATGCAAGGAACAGGCGGTGGTTGTAATCACGGCGTAATAAATAGGCTCCGTAAGATTTGTTGCGATGCTCAAATAAAATATCGAGCATGTCTGCTTGTAAAATTTCTTTATTAGTCATGGCTATACTTTTGAATTAGTAAGATGCGGTGGGAAGGCAAATCCATAAAAAAGCTATGAGCTGCGAGCTACGAGCTACGAGACTTTAAATTGTAATTTCAATTTGTGATAGAAGTTTATAAGTTTCGGAAATTAGCTCATGGCTTAGGACTATCCCTACATCAAGGCTGCCAGCTACGAGACTTTAAATTGTAATTTCATTTTACGACAGGAGTTTATAAGTTTGGGGAACAAGCTCATGGCTCATGGCTCAGGGCTTGCGTCCATCCCTTACCTTTGCGCCATGAAAATCCTAATGGTTTGCCTGGGAAATATCTGCCGCAGCCCGTTGGCAGAAGGCATATTACAGGCAAAAGTTTTAAAGGCCGGTTTGAACTGGAAAATAGACAGTGCCGGCACCAATAGTTACCATATCGGCGAAGCCCCGCACCCCCTATCCCAAAAGATTGCCCTTTTAAATGGTATTGATATCAGCAATCAAAGAAAAAGGGAATTTATTGCAGCGGATTTTGAAAAGTATGATAAGATCTATGCGATGGCTGGCGATGTGCTGGATGAAATAAAATACATAGTGGGAAAAAAATTTAACCCGGGTAAAGTGGAGTTACTTTTAAATGAATTATTCCCCGGGGAAAATGTTGATGTTCCCGATCCTTATTACGGCCCAGAACAGGGTTTTCATGATGTGTACAGGCTGATTGATGATGCATGTGATGCGATCATTAAAAAATATTCAATACAGGATCCGGGTAATTACCCGGATCAACATTCAACTCTCAAGCAAAAATAGCAATGGCAAAAGTTACCGTTGGATTACCACAAGGCACCAGGGATTTTGGACCGGATGTTGTTCGTAAGCGAAATTATATTCTTAATACCATCCGGAATGTTTTTGAGTTATACGGTTTTCAACCATTGGAAACACCGGCCATGGAAAACATGGAAACCTTGATGGGCAAATATGGTGATGAGGGCGATAAACTGATTTTTAAAATTCTCAATAATGGTTTAAATGATCCAAAAAATATAGATAAAGCTAAAGCGGCTTTTGAGCATGTTTTGCAGGGGAAGAATGATAAAAATCTTACCGAAAGAGCGTTGCGGTACGATCTTACTATTCCTTTTGCAAGATATGTGGCGATGAATCAGGGACAATTGACTTTTCCTTTTAAAAGATACCAAATACAACCGGTATGGCGGGCTGACCGGCCCCAGAAAGGACGTTACCGTGAATTTTATCAATGTGATGCGGATGTGGTAGGAAGTAATTCATTGATCAATGAAGTGGAACTGGCAATTATCTATTTATCCGTCTTTGAAAAATTGCAGATTGTGGATTGCAGATTGCAGATTAACAGTCGCAAAATCCTGAAAGGGATCATGGAAGTATGTGGAGTTGAAATTTATGAGAAAAAAATTCTTATAATTATCGACAAAACAGATAAAATAGGAACAGAAGGTGTAGAAAAAGAATTAAAAAAAGAAGATATCGCCATTGAAAAACTTGAAAAACTTTTAGAAGTATATTCTTTTGAGGGAACTATTGAAGAGAAAATTTTATTCCTGAAACGATTTCTTGAATCTTCACCGGTTGGTTTAGCGGGAACCAAAGAACTGGAATTCATTATCACACATTCTGAAATTCGAAACCTGCAATCGAAAATCAATATAGATCTCAGCCTCGCCCGGGGATTGGATTATTATACAGGAATTATTTTTGAAGTAAAAGCCCCCCAGTCAGTGCAAATGGGCAGCATCGGTGGCGGTGGCCGTTATGATGACCTTACCGGTTTATTCGGTGTACCGGGTATTCCCGGTGTCGGTATTTCATTCGGCGTTGACCGCATCTATGATGTAATGGAAGAATTAAAACTATTCCCGGAAGATGTACATACCGGAACACAGGTATTATTTTTTAACCTGGGTGAAAATGAAAGTAAAACCGCTTTTAGCTATACCCAGCAGTTGAGAAGTAAAAATATCCGCTGTGAACTCTTTCACGAACAGGCCAAAATGGATAAGCAGTTTAAATATGCCGAAAAGAAAAACATTCCGTATGCTGTTATAATCGGCGAAAAAGAATGGCAGGAGGGAACCTGCAACATAAAAGACTTAAGGAATGGCATACAACAAACAATTTCACAAACAGAATTGGTTAATCATGTTTTCGGTTAAAGTTTCTCATAAATTAACGCGGCACCCTGTCCCACCCCTACACACATTGTAGCCAACCCGTATTTTACCTGGCTCCGCCTCATTTCATGTAATAACGTCGTTGAAATACGCACCCCGCTGCAACCCAGGGGATGGCCGATCGCAATGGCGCCGCCATTTACATTTACTTTCTGCGGATCCAGACCCAGTTCACGGATACAGGCGATCGATTGAGAAGCAAAAGCTTCGTTCAATTCAGTAAGGCCCAGGTCATTTATAGTAAGTCCACCGCGGTGTAAAACCTTTTGGGTAGCCGGTACAGGGCCCATGCCCATGATCGCTGGTTCCACACCGGCGACCGCCATAGAAACAATCCGCGCCAACGGTGTTAGTTCAAATCTCTTTACTGCTTCTTCACCTGCCAACAGGATTGCCGCAGCGCCATCATTGATGCCGGATGAATTGCCAGCTGTCACCGTTCCATCTTCTGCAAAAGCAGGCTTTAATGCGGATAATTTCTCCATCGAAGTCTGGCGGGGGTGTTCATCATGAATGAACCAGCTTACTAACCGGTCATTATATAGCTCTACAGCCGCTATTTCTTCATCCCATTTGTTGGCACTCCTGGCGGTAAAATATTTTTCCTGCGAATAAAAGGCGAAAGCATCCTGCTCTTCTCTTGATATTTTCCATTGCCTGGCCACATTCTCCGCTGTTTCTCCCATGCTGAAGGGATAATATAACGCAGCCAATTTTTCATTGATAAAACGCCAGCCGATGGTGGTATCAACGATTTCGCTCTGCCGTTGAAAAGCATTGGTTGCTTTTGGCATTACAAAAGGCGCCCTTGTCATACTTTCCACACCACAGGCAACAATGAGTTCCGCATCGCCGCACATAATCTGCCTCGCACCATCCATAATAGCCTGAAGGCCCGAGGCGCACAACCGGTTTACCGTGCTCCCGGCCACCTGAGCGGGTAAGCCCGCCAGCAACGATGCCATGCGGGCGACATTCCGGTTATCCTCCCCTGCCTGATTAGCATCGCCTGCAATAACATCTTCAATAGCACCTGGATCTACAGTAGGATTACTTTGCAACAGCGCCCTGATCACATGGGCCAGTAAATCATCCGGCCGAATAGCCGATAGGGCTCCGCCATATTTACCGACTGGGGTTCTTATCGCATCTATTACATAAACTGTTTTCATAATTATCCGGGAAAGTAAAGCAATTTAGTAAACTTATTAGACCGGATAGCCCCAATTCAAAATCAACAAAACCAGGGAAACTTCAGTATACCCATAACAGACCAGGGCTTTTCCGGGCAGTGACTGGCTGAGAAGGATGAGAGCCCCGGTGAAAGGGAAACTCAACGGTAAGAAGCCTGTTGAACAGGTTCCCCGCTATGCCCGTATCTTTGCGCTGTGTTGAAAGAGCGGTCAAAAAATATACGTCACTTATTGCTTCCCGAACTAGAGGAATATTTTTTGTCTATGGACGAAAAAAAATTCCGGGCCAAACAGGTTTATGAATGGATCTGGCAGAAAAAAGCCCGGTCTTTTGAGGATATGACCAATCTCAGTAAGGAATTGCGTCAGAAATTAGCTCACAATTTTTCATTTCCTGCTTTAAAAACGGATGCGACTCAATATTCCGCGGATGGTACTATTAAAAGCCGGTTTAAAACTTTTGACGGCCATGCGATCGAAGGTGTTTTGATACCGACTGATGAGCGTAAAACAGCCTGTGTATCCTCCCAGATCGGATGTTCTTTAAGCTGTAAGTTTTGCGCTACCGGTTACATGGATAGAAAAAGAAACCTGGATTATGATGAGATCTATGATGAGGTTGTTTTAATAAATGAGCAGAGTGAGAAAATGTTTGACAAAAAACTCACCAATATCGTATTCATGGGTATGGGTGAACCGCTCCTGAATTATAGAAATGTGCTGAAGGCCATTGAACGGGTTACCTCACCGGATGGCCTGGGCATGAGCCCAAGAAGAATTACCGTTTCTACCGCAGGCGTCGCTAAAATGATCCGGCAGTTGGGCGATGATAAAGTAAAATTCAAACTCGCACTATCTCTCCATGCAGCCAATGACCACAAAAGACATGAGATCATGCCGGTTAATGATACCAATAACATTAAATCATTGATTGAAGCGCTGAATTATTTTTATAAGCATACCAAAAACGAAATCACCTTTGAATACATTCTATTCAATGATTTTAATGACAGTATTGAAGATGCCGATGAATTAATTAAAATCTACCGGCAGGTTCCCGCTGATCTTATTAATCTTATTGAATACAACCCGATTGATTTTGCCAAATTCACCAAGCCTTCAGAGGAAAAAGTGGATGCCTTTATGAAACATCTTGAAAAAAATAAAGTAAACGCCAGGCTCCGCCGCAGCCGGGGGAAAGATATCGATGCCGCGTGCGGGCAATTAGCCAATAAAAATTAACTCACTTACCAATTTACTGTTGTAAAACAGCAACCTCTTATCATGAAGAAAAAATCAACCAGCAATTTCAGCCAGTTTTCTAAAAAGAAAAGTAACGCGGCCATCAAAGAACAATTCAAACAGGAAAAAAGAAAATACAAGAAAGAACGGGAAGAGTATTTTGAAAAGAAAAAAGCCGAAACCCGTGCTCCCCGGCCCGACGCCGGAAATAAGAAAGAGGTTCCTGTGGCGCACACCCGGCCCGAAACCCCGGACAATATGCCGCTTAATAAATTCATAGCGCATTGCGGAGTTTGTTCCCGTAGAGATGCTGCTGAAATGATTAAATCCGGCAAGGTGAAAGTGAATAATATATTAGTAACAGAACCCGGGCATAAGGTCACAGATAAAGACGAAGTGAGAGTAAATGGGAAAAAAGTTTTCCGGGCAAAAAATCTTGTCTATATTTTATTAAATAAACCTAAAGATTACATAACGACTACGGCGGACCCTCAAAACAGGAAAACGGTTATTGACCTGATAATAAAAGCTACGCCGGAAAGAATATATCCGGTAGGACGATTGGATAGAAACACATCCGGTGTTTTATTATTTACCAATGATGGTGAACTGGCACAAAAACTTACACACCCCAGCAATGAGGTAAAGAAGATCTACGCCGTTACCCTCAATAAGCCATTAGAGAAAAAAGATTTTGACAAAATACTGAATGGCGTCTCCCTGGAAGATGGACCCGCTAGTGTGGATGTCCTCGCCTATGCAGACATAACAGATAAAACACAGCTAGGCGTTGAAATTCATAGCGGACGTAACCGCATCGTGCGCCGGATTTTCGAACACCTGGGCTATGATGTGAAAAATCTTGACCGGGTGATGTTTGCCGGACTCACCAAAAAAAATGTGGAAAGGGGGAAATGGCGTTTCCTGAGTGAAAAAGAAGTCCGTGATTTAAAATATTTTGGGAAAGGAAACCGTTGATTCAAATGAGTACAATTAAAATCAGCGATCTTCTCATTTTTGAAAATGAGAATTTCATTGCACTGAATAAACCTCCCGGGTTATTATCTATTCCTGACCGCGAAGGAAAAGAAATTTCACTGAAAGTTTTACTTAAAGAAAAATACGGGAACATTTTTACAGTTCACCGGCTGGATCGTGATACCAGCGGTATCATCCTGTTTGCCAAAAATGAAGAGACGCATAAACATTTCTCGCTGCAGTTTGAAGAACGAAAGACTGAAAAAATCTATACGGGGCTTGTATTGGGTTCACCTCACGATAAGAAAGGCACGATCAAGGCACCCATTGCTGAACATCCTGTAAAAAGGGGCTTAATGACCATTCACCGCCAGGGAAAGGAATCCATTACAGACTATGAAGTGCAGGAGGAGTTTGGAACATTTACATGGATGAAATTCCGGATCCATACAGGGCGGACACACCAGATACGGATACATATGAAAGAGATCGGACATCCCCTTGCCTGCGACGAATTATATGGTGATAACAAACCGATTTTACTTTCTTCTTTGAAAAGCAGGTTTAAACTTTCAAAAAATGAAGAGGAGGAAAGACCGGTACTGAAACGACTGGCCTTGCATGCTTTTCAACTAAAGCTTAGCGACAACCAGGGCGTAATTCATGAATTGGAAGCGCCGTTGCCTAAGGATCTGAGGGCTTTGCTGCAACAACTCAGGAAATGGAAAAAATAAACCTCCGTTTTGCGGAGGCTTATGATCTAAAAATACATTTAAACATTTGGCTGTGGAGTGTATCTTAAATAAGGCTTTACCACCTTAACCCCTTTTGGAAATTTTTTAATTGCATCCTCTGTAGATACCGCGGGAACCACAATTACATCCTCACCCTGTTTCCAGTCAGCAGGTGTAGCTACGCTGTAATTAGCGGTAAGCTGTAATGAATCGATCACTCTTAATACTTCTACAAAGTTTCTCCCAGTTGATGCAGGGTAGGTTATAAAAAGCTTAATCAATTTATCGGGGCCGATAACAAACAGTGAACGCACGGTTGCGGTGGCCGATGCATTGGGATGAATCATATCGTATAGTGTCGCAACCTTTCTGTCGGCATCTGCGATCAATGGAAAATTTACTGTTGTATTCTGTGTTTCGTTGATATCCTTTACCCAGCCTTCATGTTTATCCAACGGGTCTACGCTGACAGCAAGAACTTTTACATTGCGCTTAGCAAATTCTTCACTCAACAGGGCCGTTTTACCGAGCTCGGTTGTACAGACAGGTGTATAATCGGCCGGATGCGAAAAAAGAACGCCCCATCCATTACCAAGGTATTCATAAAAATCAATTTCACCTGCAGTAGTCTGCGCTTTAAAATTGGGCGCAGGATCACCTAAATGTAAGCCCATAAAAAATGTTTTAAAATATTAAGAAATGACAT
>JAOQAL010000560.1 GCA_025963615.1 Chitinophagaceae bacterium
GCGGCCATGCGTAGTTTTAAATTGGGAAAAGTAAAAGAAGTAAGATTGCCACAAACAACTATTGATGAGTTTATATTTTTAAATGACACGCTGAAGGATACCATTCAAAAAGCAGAACAAGATTACCTGGTGCTGAAGGAATTTACCGAAAATGCATCGCATGAATTGCAAACGCCGCTGGCCATTATCCGGTCTAAATTAGATTTGCTCATCCAGCGGGAAGAACTTTCGGAAGCACAAAGCGAAGAACTGAAAGAAATTTATATGGCGGTAAAAAGGCTGTCCAGGCTGAGTGTGTCGCTGCTTTTACTTACAAAAATAGAAAACCAACAGTTTGATGAAGTGAATTCCATCGATCTCAAGCAAAAGATTGAAGAAAAAGTACATCAGTTCCTGGAATTGTGGAAGAATAACGAACTCAACCTGCATTGTCAACTCGGAGAGGCAACGATCCAGGCCAACCGGGATCTTGTCGAGATATTACTGAATAATTTATTAAGTAATGCCAGCAGACACAATATCCTGGGAGGAACCATTGACATTCATTTGCAGGCCCGTCAACTCACTGTAAGTAACTCGGGTACGGCAAGGGCACTAGACACCAAACGGATCTTCAAGCGATTCTATAAAGAAGAGGCCCACAGTCATCATAATGGGCTGGGTTTATCGATCATAAAACAAATCTGTGGGCAGTCGCATATTAAAATTGCTTATTTCTATAAAAACGATAAACATATATTTCAACTGAACTGGTAAGAGGTACTTGTGTAACAATCCTGTAAAGGATAGACCACTTTTTTAGTTAAAATGTTTTCTTACTTCCCTATCTCCAGAATTTCTACAGTATTTCGATGTTTTTTTACATTCAAGAATTTCTCATAAGCAGTTAGTTTTGGTTGCGACCTCTGTTTCTACAGGGGTCTATTTTTTTGAGCACTTGGTTTAGAACGATTTAATTCAGCTTATATAGGAATTCGTAGGGTGCTTATCATCCTCGATGCCCGGCACAGTTTTAATTGCCGGAGATACAAAACAATTTAAAACGTGAAAACAAATGTTATCTCCTGAAAAGATGCAGCAAAATTTGGTACTGCATATCATTCAGCCGGGGCTTGCTGGGTTGATGGATGGATCGGTATCTTCATTGGCGCCCTTGTTTGCCGCGGCTTATTCAACACATAATTCACATACAGCGTTTATTGTCGGACTGGCTACGGCCGCCGGCGCCGGCATCAGCATGGCTTTTTCTGAAGCCTTAAGTGATGATGGTAAACTCAGCGGCCGCGGCAACCCATGGAAAAGGGGCCTTGCATCGGGTGTTATGACTTTTGCAGGAGCTATTGGCCATACTTTGCCATTTTTAATTTCCGATTTTCACATAGCTATGATAATTTCAACAATTATCGTGGCAATTGAATTATTGGCTATTGCTATTGTCCGGCATGTATACATGGAAACCCCGCTTACAAAAACATTGCTGCAGGTATTTGCGGGTGGTGCCATTGTTTTCCTGGCAGGAATGTTTATAGGTAAAGGTTGAAATAAGAAATATTAGCTCCAGGCTCTGTTGCAGCTAATATTTCTCGTCAGAAGAATCTTCAGCGTTCAGCAATTTGCGGACTACATTATGAAAATTCTTTTCTTGCCGTCGCCAGACACCACAATGATGTAATTCATTACAATTTAAACCATGGCGATACAAAGGACCTGAACAAGATCATATAGATTTGACAACAGCCTCGGAAAGATCCTGAAAATCAGTATAACCCCAACTATAGTTCCCGCTTATAACTCAGAATAACCGGCAGGCCGCAAAAAGATAATATCCGCATGCGAAACATTATTTTGATATTCTGGTGCAGCCACCAATTTTTTCCATTGCGGGTCGTCTGAAAAAGCCTTCCAATGTTTTTCACGGTCCTCCATGTTTTCAAAAGTCGTCATATACATAAGATTTGGCATCTTGCTTCCTGCTAAAACTTCGCTGTAAAAAACCGCGTTGAAATTAAGGCGCTTAAAGAGCCCTATCTCATCCCCAACATTAAACATGGTAACCTTATTCTGATATATTTTTTCGGTAGCCCCTTCATAGCTGCGCAGTTCATATACCCTTTCGCTTTTTGCAGACTTCAATTGCGGTAACTGCATTTTCGGCGCCAATGGAAACGCATATAAAATCATTGTTTCCATCCTGGTATAGGGCGGGCTGGAAAAAATCGAATTAATATACTCGCTGCCCGCAGTCTGGTAAGAGGCATCTTTCTCCAACTGGCCGCTCATATTCTGAATATCATCAAGTGACTTGAAAGTCATGAAAACATAGATAGTTTTATCGGCCGCCGTATCATTTGCCAACGCCTTAAATACCCCAATATTGGACATTTTCAACTTGTGCAGCGCAGGCAATAATGCATTAGCAAAATAATTATCCAGCACTTTTTCCTGGGCAGCATTCTTAAAATGATAAACAACCAGTTTGTAGTATTCCCTGTCATTTTTACCGGCATAAACAGATATGGCATTCAAACTGAATGCTACTACAATAAACAGACGAAACAAGACCACATACTTATTTTTCATTTTTAAAAAGATTTAGTTGAGAGAAAGCAAATATAATTGTGGTTGACTACAAAGCAAAATGTAACAAGTAGTTATCTGGGTTGGTAATGCCTAAAAAATCATATTTGAGCAGGCGATATAATTCAGCAGCCTAAAAATCCAGAATCTCTCCAGTTTTTCTCCAGACTTTTTCTAAAAAGCCGCTCAAATTTTGTAGGGTAATCACAAAGTTGATATTCTGCGGTTTCCGATAATTGCAGCTTGGCTTCATTAAATAATACCGTAAGTTATGGTTAAGCAGTTTCATAGCGGCTTTCGTGCCACCCTTGGTTCCGATGTAAAACAAAGGAATGTAATACCCAAAAGGTTTTATGCCGGTGTTTGCATGATGCTTTTTGTGGTCGGTGCTGGTTTATTAGCATCCTGCGGGAGTAAAAAACAAAGTGCTGCTGCAAAAGGGAGTGGTGCTTCCCTATCGGCAGACGCTAAAGCCTACGGTGTAATTGCCCTCGCCCCAAGAAAAACAGTGATCAATTCTGACTTTCCTGCTACAATCCAGGGACAGCAGAATGTTGAGATCCGGCCTAAAATAGACGGTTATATGGAAGCCCTCTATGTGGATGAGGGATCGGTCGTGAAAAAAGGCCAACTGCTCTTCCGGATCAGCGCACCACTCTATGAACAAGGTGTTCGTACAGCCGAAGCTAATGTAAAAATCGCCCAGGCCGATCTGAATGCCGCACAGATGCAGGTGAATAAAGTCCAGCCACTGGTAGATAAAAATATCATTAGCAGCTATGAACTGCAATCTGCTCAATATATTCTGCAATCCAAACAGGCGGCCCTCGCCCAGGCCAATGCTACCCTAATCAATGCACGCACCAATTTAAGCTATGCAACTATTTACAGTCCTGCTGGTGGCGTAATAGGACTGTTACCTTTTAAAATTGGAAGCCTGGTGAGTAGCACTACAACACAACCTTTGACAACGGTTTCCAATATCCAAAAAATCTATGCCTATTTTTCTTTTAATGAAAAACAGGAACTGAATTTTTTCACTCATGCGCAAGGAAATACGCTCGAGAAAAAACTGGCCACGCTGCCTCCAGTTACCCTCATGCTCTCCAATGGAATTGCCTATGACCAGAAGGGACGAATTGAAACGATTGGCGGCCTGGTCAATCTTCCCACCGGTTCAGTGGCGCTCAGAGCTACTTTTCCTAACCCCACTTCGCTGATTCGCAGTGGAAGCAGTGCAATAATAAGAATTCCTGAAACGCTGGACAGCGCGCTACTCGTTCCGCAAAGCGCTACCTGGCAGATACAAGGGAAACTTTTTGTTTATGTCGTTGCTGCTGACAACACGATCCATTCAACCGCCATCCAGGTAAATGCCAATACATCGGGTCATGCCTTTGTGGTAGAACAGGGACTTAAGGCGGGGGATAAAATAGTAGTAGAAGGAATTGGAAATCTCAGGGAAGGGTTAATGATAAAACCAACCAGTGTTAATGCAGACAGTGTGTATGCAAACCTTTAGCGCTCTTCGTGGCAAAAAAAATGACAGGAGCGGCCGATCCACAGATTCGTTAACACTCTTAAATAACGTCCATGCTTAAACGATTTATACAACGTCCGGTACTATCCACCGTCATTTCTGTTATGATTGTGACCCTGGGTATACTGGGACTGGTCACCTTACCTGTTTCCCAATATCCGGAAATTGCTCCTCCCTCGATATCCGTGATGGCTACCTATACTGGCGCTAATGCTGATGTAGTGCTGAAAACTGTGATTGTTCCATTGGAACAACAAATCAACGGCGTGGAAAATATGGATTACATGACCTCTACGGCCGCGAGTGATGGCACCGCCACGATCATGGTCGTTTTTAAAGTAGGTACCAATCCGGATATTGATGCTGTTAACGTGCAAAACCTGGTGTCGCGGGCTACCAGCCAATTACCGCAGGACGTGATCCGCTCCGGAATTACGGTGCGGAAACGAATGCCCAGTGATCTTCTTGTCTTTTCAGTTTACAGTGAGAATCCGGCGTTTGATCAGACATTTCTACAGAACTATGTGGACATTAACCTGGTACCTGAGATTAAGCGCATACCCGGCGTAGGGGATGCGCTCGCTGCCGGATCAAAAGACTATGCCATGCGTGTCTGGCTAAAACCCACTGTTATGGCTACCTACGGTGTAGTCCCGGCGGATGTGATCGCGGCCCTTGGAGAACAAAATATCCAGGCGGCCCCGGGTCAATTCGGAGAGCAGGGCGGACAATCGTTTCAATATGTCATTAATTACAAAGGAACCCTGTTGGATACCACCGAATTTGGAAATATCATAGTTCGGTCAGTTGGCAGCCAGCAGCATGTGCTTCGCCTCAAAGATATTGCCCGCCTCGAACTGGGGGCCATGAGCTATGCTGTAAACACCCGAACTAACAATTTACCGGCGGTAGCTGTGACCGTGATGCAGTCACCCGGATCTAACGCCCAGCAGGTGATTCAACAAACTCTCGCCGTATTGCAACGCGCTTCTTCATCTTTTCCCAAAGGGATGAAGTATGTGGTTTTATCTAATGCAAACGATTTTTTAAATGCTTCGATCGACAAGGTCCTTCATACCCTGGTGGAAGCTTTTATCCTGGTGTTCCTGGTAGTCTTTATTTTTTTGCAGGACTTCCGCTCCACATTGATTCCAGCCATTGCGGTGCCTGTGGCGATTATTGGTACTTTTTTCTTTTTAAACTTCTTTGGTTTTACCGTTAACCTGCTTACCCTGTTTGCCATGATCCTGGCTATTGGTATTGTAGTGGACGATGCGATTGTGGTTGTTGAGGCCGTGCATGCCAAACTGGACCAAGGCTATAAATCGTCCAGAAAAGCCTCGATCGA
>JAOQAL010000568.1 GCA_025963615.1 Chitinophagaceae bacterium
AATAATCCACCCGGCAGGTCATCTCTTTCAAACACGGTTACCGAATGACCGGCATAATTTAATTGCGCAGCAGCAGCAAGACCTGCAGGCCCCGAACCAATTACAGCTACTTTTTTCCCGGTTCTTATATTGGGCTTCTTCGTTTTTACAAATCCCTTGTCAAATGCAATCTCTATGATGTGCTTTTCTATTTCTTCAATAGCAACGGGAGGTTGATTGATACCCAAAACACAGGCGCTCTCACAGGGAGCAGGGCAAATACGCCCGGTAAATTCGGGGAAATTATTTGTCGAAGCTAATATCTCGTACGCCTCTTTCCATTCCTTACGGTATACCGCATCATTGAACTCAGGTATCACATTACCCAAAGGGCAGCCGCTATGGCAAAAAGGAATTCCACAATTCATACATCGTGCAGCCTGCTCATTCAACTTGCCTTCACTGTACCTGTCAATAAATTCATGATAATGCTTCAGCCTTTCTTCAATTGGCTTTTTACCAGGCAACTCCCTTGTAAACTCTAAAAATCCTGTTGGCTTACCCATAATTCTGTTTATGGTTTACTATTGATTTAAAATTTAATTCCGGATTGTTGTTATTTGTTCATCACGGCCTTTTGTCCGTTTTCCAACAATGCTTTCTTATAATCCCGCGGAAAGACTTTTACAAAATTCTTCAGTTGATTTTCGAAATCATCTAATACAAACTTAGCAACAGTACTTCCGGTATAAGCATAATGATGGGTAATGATATCCTGTAATTCAGCAACATCTTCTCTCTCTACAGGATCAATATCTACCATTTCAGTATTGCAATTCACTGCAAATTTCCCTTTTACATCATATACATATGCGATTCCACCACTCATACCGGCGGCAAAATTTCTTCCGGTATCGCCTAATATTACTACCCTTCCACCCGTCATATATTCGCAACCGTGATCGCCAACACCTTCTACGACTACATTAGCCCCGGAATTACGAACGCCAAAACGTTCACCGGCTTTGCCCCGGATAAATGCTTCTCCCGAGGTAGCACCGTAGAAAGCAACATTCCCAATTATAATATTTTCTTCGGGAATAAAGGAAGCTTGCCGCGGGGGATAGATAATCAACCGGGAGCCGCTCAAACCTTTTCCAAAATAATCATTGGCATCCCCTTCCAGTTCGAGTGTTACTCCTTTTGTATTGAAAGCTCCGAAACTCTGGCCTGCTGTTCCGGTAAAACTGAAATGGATCGTGTCATCCGGCAATCCATACCGGTGCTTTTTTGTGATTTCGTTTGAAAGAATGGTACCGGCAGTCCGGTCAGTGTTTTTTATTTTGAATGAAGCTGCCACTCTTTCTTTTTTCTCAATGGCTGGCTTCGCGGCTTCCAGTAATTTCCAATCAAGAACATTTGCCAAACCATGATCCTGTTCTTCCATGTTATATAAACCGGTATATTCAGAAGCAGGTTCTTTATATAAGATCGGCGACAGATCTAACCGGCTGTATTTCCAATGAGAAATATTTTCCCTCAAACCAAGGCAGTCAACCTGACCGATCATTTCATTAATTGTTCTGAAACCAAGATCAGCCATTATTTCTCTTAATTCCTGTGTCAGAAAACGGAAAAGATTTACAACATGATCAGCATTGCCTGTAAATCGTTTTCTCAATTCAGGATCTTGTGTAGCGACGCCGACCGGACAGGTATTCAAATGACATTTCCGCATCATGATACAGCCTTCCACGACAAGCGCCGCGGTAGCAACGCCCCATTCTTCGGCGCCTAACAGTGCTGCAATGGCAATGTCTCTGCCTGTTTTCATTTGCCCGTCGGCCTGTAGTACGACCCGACTTCTCAGTTTATTTTTTACTAATGTCTGATGAGATTCGGCGAGACCTAGTTCCCAGGGTAAGCCTGCGTGCTTAATCGAACTAATAGGCGAAGCGCCGGTGCCTCCATCATGTCCTGATATTAATATTACATCTGATTTCGCTTTTGCAACACCCGCCGCAATGGTACCCACACCCGCTTTGGAAACCAGTTTAACATTGATGCGGGCATTCCGGTTTGCATTTTTCAAATCGAATATTAATTGAGCCAAATCTTCGATTGAATAGATATCATGATGCGGCGGTGGTGAAATTAATCCTACACCGGGCGTTGAGTGTCTGGTTTTACCAATCCATTCATCTACTTTATGACCGGGTAACTGCCCCCCTTCACCGGGCTTAGCTCCCTGTGCCATTTTAATTTGTAATTCATCCGCTTCTGTCAGGTACAGACTGGTAACACCAAATCTCGCAGAGGCCACCTGTTTGATTGCACTCCGCATCGAATCTCCATTCGGCAACTTATCATATCTCCGATCATCCTCACCACCTTCCCCCGTATTACTTTTACCCCCCAGACGATTCATCGCAATGGCCAGCGTGGTATGGGCTTCCCATGAAATAGAACCAAAACTCATGGCCCCGGTGGCAAATCGTTTATAAATATTTTCAGCAGACTCCACTTCATCAATAGAAACCGATGGACGATTCTTTTTGAATGCAAATAAACTTCTTAGTGTACAGGCTTTTTCACTTTGCTCATTGACCAACTTTGAATACTTTTTGAAGGTATTATAATCATTCAACCTGGTTGAATACTGCAGTAAATGAATTGTTTGTGGATTAAAAAGATGGAATTCCCCTTTTCTTTTCCATTGGTAAATACCGCCGGCAGGCAAGCGATCAACCGGAATATCTTTTTTACTGAAAGCAAAATAATGTTTTGCCAACGCTTCCTTTGCAATTTCAGTGAGCCCGATTCCCTGGATACGGCTTACAGCACCGGTAAAATACCGGTCCACTACCTCCCTGTCAATCCCTAATATTTCAAAAATCTGTGCTCCCTGGTATGATTGAAGGGTAGATATACCCATTTTTGAAAACACTTTCAACAAACCATCGCAGACTGCTTTGATATAATTTTTACGAAGCTCTTCCCAGGTTAGTTCCGTTTTGAGCGTCCCGTTTGCTTTTGCATTTCGTATGGTTGCCAACGCGAGATAAGGATTAATAGCGGTAGCGCCGAATGCAAGCAAGCAAGCGAAATGATGCACTTCCCATACATCTCCTACTTCCATCACAATGCCCACCTGCCCACGCAATCCTTTACGGATGAGATGATGATGGACCGCAGAGACAGCCAGTAAAGAGGGTATGGCAGCATGATCACTGTCTACTGCACGATCGCAGAGAATCAACACTTCAAATCCATCGTTCGCGGCATCTTCCGCATAACGGCATAAACGGTCCAACCCTTTTTTTAATGAATCCGGTTTACCATCCGCACGGAAATAAGTCTGCAATGTTTTGGCCTGGAATATACCCGTATCAATACTTCTTATTTTTTCGAGTTCCTTGCTGACAAGTATCGGTTGCTTTAATGCGAGTGTGTGACAATGCTTTGGATTTTCATCCAAAAGATTTCCATTATTCCCAACAAATGTGGCGAGACTCATCACCAATCTTTCCCGTATCGGGTCAATCGGCGGATTGGTAACCTGTGCAAAAAGTTGTTTGAAATAAGAACTAAGATGCTGCGGCTGGTCGCTTAATACAGCCAATGGGATATCGGTACCCATTGAGCCGATCGGTTCTTTCGCATCAAGAGCCATCGGCTTGATTAACGTATCAATATCTTCAACCGAATAGCCAAAGGCTTTATGATATTTCAATATAGAGTCCTGCTGCAGATGCGTAAACTGAACCCGGGGTTCATTAAGTTCCTCCAGCCTGATTTTATATTGATTCAACCAGTCACTATAGGGAGATTGAGAACAAATTGTTTGTTTTAATTCTTCATCACTGATGATGCGGCCTTGTTCCATATCCACGACGAACATTTTACCGGGCTGCAATCTTCCTTTCTCTTTGATCAATTTTGGATCAACAGGCAAGACACCTGTTTCTGATGCCATGATAACACGATCATCTGTGGTAACACAGTACCGGGAAGGGCGAAGTCCATTTCTGTCCAACGTAGCCCCGATTATTTTCCCATCAGTGAATGAAATGGAAGCCGGACCATCCCAGGGTTCCATGATAGAGGCGTGATATTCATAAAACGCTTTTTTCAATGGATCCATTTCCGAATTACCATCCCAGGCTTCCGGTATCAGCATCATCATTACATGAGGCAGCGAGCGACCTGTCATGGTCAGTAACTCAATCATATTATCCAGGCACGCTGAATCTGACTGCGTTCCGGCAGCAATCGGTAAAAGCATCTCCATTTCTTCGTTGGAAAAATAAGGAGACGTGAAACTATGTTCACTGGTTCTTAACCAGTTTAAATTCCCCTGCAGCGTATTGATCTCTCCATTGTGGGCAATGAACCGGAATGGCTGCGCCAGCTTCCAGGAAGGAAATGTGTTGGTAGCAAAACGGGAATGAATAAGACCGAAAGCACTTACCGCTCTTTTGTTATTCAGGTCAGGGAAATACCCCCGCACCTGCGTACTGGTCAGCTGACCTTTATACACCACGGTTTTATAAGAAAGAGACGCAAGGTAAAAACCAATGGTATCTTTTTTTACGGTACTGTTTATCGTATGGGTTGCATAATTACGGAGAACAAATAATTTTCTTTCAAATTCATCCGCGTTGGTGATATGATCCGGGCAGGCAATAAAAACCTGTTCTATTTCGGGTTCCACGCTTAGTGCCGTGGGACCTATTCCATCGGGATTAACAGGTACTTTGCGATAAGCCAGGATTTCCAATCCCAGTTTTTCTGCCGAACGGTTAAATATATCACGGCATTCTTCCCGTAATCTTATTTCTTTAGGAAAAAAGATTACACCCACTCCATACTTGCCAAATGAAGGAAGATGCACGCCCAATTTTATGCATTCATCAAAAAAGAATTCATGCGGAGTTTGAATCATGATGCCGGCGCCATCACCGGTATTGGTTTCACAGCCACAGGCCCCCCGATGTTCCATATTTTCAAGAATCGTGAGCGCATCCGAAATAACCTGGTGAGATTTATTGCCCTTTATGTTTGCAACAAACCCAATCCCACAGGCATCGTGTTCAAAAGAAGGATCATACAGACCGTAGTTTGCCATACTTCAAATTAAATTAGGTAATAATTTATAACGTCAGAATCGCTTTTTATCAACCGGCAAGCAACCATGCTGAAAATACAAAAATCAAGGCGTAGTGAAGGCCTGTAAATTACTGAATTACTCACAATAAACCAACAGCGCCCCGGCTCCGGCAGTTGAACATTGATATTGAAGACCAGGTATTGATTATCAATTACAATACTCCCTATTCCATGCTCTTCCCGCTCGTCGCCGCTACAATTTTAGGTACTAAACAAGATACCCGAATAAGGTATCATTCTTGTTAAGTTCCGTAAAATCCATATGGTGCCGCTTCAATTTTTCCAACAGCAATTCATAATCATGCCTGCTTTGCAATTCAACCCCGACTAAGGCCGGGCCCGCTTCCTTATTATTCTTTTGCATATATTCAAACCGGGTGATATCATCTCCCGGTCCTAATACATTGTTTACAAACTCTTTAAGTGCTCCTGGCCGCTGTGCAAAATTGATCAGGAAATAATGCTTAAGGCCTTCATACTGAAGGCTGCGTTCTTTTATTTCCTGCATGCGGTCAATATCATTGTTACTGCCACTTATGACACAAACAACATTTTTCCCTTTTATCTCTCCGGCGTAATGATCCAAAGCAGCAATTGATAATGCTCCCGCCGGCTCTACGACAATCGCATCTTCATTATATAGCTTCAGGATCGTACTGCATACTTTGCCTTCCGGCACCAGGTGCATATCATCCAAAACATCTTTACAAATCGAAAAAGTGACTTCGCCAACACGTTTTACAGCGGCGCCATCTACAAAACGGTCAATGGCGTCCAACGTAACAGGATGACCTGCTTTCAATGCCTCAGACATGGATGGAGCTCCTTCCGGTTCCACTCCGATGATTTTTGTTTTGGGCGAATAGGTTTTAAAATAGGTGCCAACTCCTGCCGTCAGGCCACCGCCACCAACCGGTACAAATACATAATCAATTTCCGACTGATCTTCGAGTATTTCAACAGCAACCGTAGCCTGCCCTTCAATAATCCGTAAATCATCGAAGGGAGGAATAAAGGTCATTTTGTTTTCTTCGGTATATTTTTTTGCCGCTACAGCACAATCATCAAATGTATCCCCGGATAACTTCACTTCGATATTGTCCTCCCCAAACATTTTCGTCTGTTTCACTTTTTGTTTAGGAGTAATAATGGGCATAAATACAACGCCTTTCACATTCAGTTTTTTGCACGAATACGCAAAACCCTGCGCATGATTGCCTGCGCTGGCACAAACCACTCCATTCTTTAACTCATCTGCAGACAGACAACTCATCATGTTGTAGGCGCCGCGCAATTTATAAGAACGCACGATCTGCAAATCCTCTCTTTTCAAAAAAATATTACAATGATATTTTTTTGAAAGATTGAGGTTGAGGGTAAGCGGTGTATGCGTCACTATTTTTTTCAAACGCAATGCCGCTTTGTGAAATTCAAGTCCCCCTTTAATGTTAGTTGCTGTACTCATATTTTATTTTTATGCAACGGCTTCAGTTGATTTCTTTTCGGCTTTGGCCGGCTGATTTTCCGGGCGCAAGGAACGTACAGCTTTACCAGCCTGCCACATTTCGCTTTCCCGCAGTTCCTTTAATTCAACTTCCAGTTTTTCACGATAATCAGGCTGGCTGTTCAAATCAATAGAACGTTGTGATTCCTTACCGGAAGCGACACTTTCATATAATTCCTTAAATACCGGCGCTGTTGCATCGCGGAATTTTTTCCACCAGTCAAGGGCACCCCGTTGTGCAGTAGTCGAACAATTCGCATACATCCAATCCATCCCGTTTTCTGCAACCAATGGCATCAATGACTGGGTTAACTCTTCTACTGTTTCATTAAAGGCTTCTGAAGGTGAATGTCCTTTATCCCGCAGTACCTGGTACTGAGCGGCAAAGATTCCCTGGATAGCTCCCATCAACGTTCCTCTTTCTCCAGTTAAATCAGAATAAACTTCTTTCTTGAAATTGGTTTCAAATAAAT
>JAOQAL010000590.1 GCA_025963615.1 Chitinophagaceae bacterium
TCCGGGCGGCATTTCAGAATGGACCGCCTACCTGACCCGGAACCTGCATACACCCAACCGTTTGTTAGAGGTCTCACGTTCCAATACAAAAGCCACAGTTGTGGTAGAGTTCATCATCGGCAAAGCCGGGAAAATCGGTGATCTTTTTATTTGGCGTTCCTGCGAATGGTCCGCCGATCTCGAAGCGATGCGGGTTATTCAATCCGGCCCTGATTGGAAGCCGGCTGAACAGGACGGGAAGGCCGTATTCTACCGGCACCGGCAAAGCATTACTTACCAGGTCAGCAGGCTATAGCTGCTCAAAGAAAAAATTCAGCCGCAGATTCGCAGATTACATTGATTTTCCAGGAAATAATCTGCGAATCTGCGGCTTACAAAGCGCCTCAATCTGATTAGCCCTTTCCCAAAAATGAATGACACTCATCTTTGTTTTATTTTCCTGGAGATCTGTCTCTTAAAGAAAGCCCAGGCTTCTGCATGTACGTCAATATCATTAGGATAATCATGCTTGCCACCAATTACTTTTAACAGCACTACTTCGGGCTTTCCTTTGGCTGAGAAAGTATAGCGTTCAATGGTCTTCCCGTCAGACGGGTCTGTATCGGCAAGAAGTGCTTTTACAGGTTCTCCCTTATACCCGTCGAGGCGTGACCAGTAATGAAATGTATTTTCGGTAGAACGAACCGTGCCGAGAACAACGCCGGGGATCACCACTTTACCCCCATTATAAGGATTCACGGGATCCTGCGTTCCATTCACGATCATTACGGAAATAGGAAGCCCTGCTGCTGAACAATCCATATTAGCGCTATCTGGCAGGTTGGCAATGATGGCAGCGATGGCCCTGAATTTCTGTGGCATGGTAAGCGCGAGTTTATAAGCCATGTGACCGCCACCGGAAGTACCAACGGCAAATACCTGTTTGGTGTTGATCGCATATTTTTCAGCGAAATAGCTGATCATACCGGCAAAGAAACCATTCTCATCGATATTCTCAAGGTTGGCGGCTGCAGTGGAAGCTTTCCGGCATTCGTTCCAGTATTTTTTATAACCATCCGGGTAAACCAGCACCAGGTTCTCATTGCGTGACTGTTCTTCCAGTTTCGCAGTCCTGGCCATCATCCCTTGACCGTCACCACCTGAACCATGCAAAACAAATACGAGGCTCCCGCCAGCTTTGCTGCTTTGTGGTTTTGAAAAATGAAATACACGATAATGACCGTCTATCAATAATGAATCATGAATGTGTTGAGAATGGACGGTGAGGAAAGAAAGCAGCGCAAGGCAACCTATAGAAATAAGTTTCATCAGTCGATTTTTAGAACAATGTAATAAATCCTGGTATGCGATAATAAACTTATTGTAGTTCAAAGGAAGTTTCGACACAAAAAAGAGTCATACAGTTGAGATAACCCTTTTACTTGCTGCCCCCTTACTGCGAGAAGTTGCAGCCAGTTTTTTTTTGATAGCAATTTAGCTGCTTGGCAACGAATGAGTTAAGCTTCCTGTAGCTAGCCACGAAGGGTTTAATTTTCCTTTGTAATTTTTAAATCAGAAAAGAATCCTTCAGTACCTATGTCTACAAATAAACCAATCGCACCTTTATTATTTGAACCATGTTTCAAATCATTAACTACCAAAGAAGGGTGTTGGTTATTATTTAAGAATAGTTTCGCTTGAGCATCTTTAACAACAATCTTTATTTTAATCCACTCATTCAGTCCCATATCTGCATAGGATTCATATTCACCGGCAGCATCCTTTCTTAGCCTTTCAAACCTGTAATCCGGGTAAGAGAAATACTGAACAGAACGATTTCTTCGTAATTGCTCATTGGCGCGGCCATTGGTAGGACGAATGTAAATGGATTCAAACCGGGAGTTATCTTCATTTATTCTAAATGCTACACCAATAAAACCTCTTGCAAAATCCGGAGCAGCAGGTAGCAATTTGCTTAACACGGTAACTTCAATCACCCCATTTTTAAAATCAATATTTTCCAATTTAACAAAGGTCGGCTCGTCAAATTCTTTAATGGAAGAGTCTTTTGTTACCCTTACTGCTTTTTTTCCTTCCATTTTTATTAAAGACATTGAAACATGTACCGGCCTCAGAATACTTTTCTCAAAATCAAAGTTCTGAGAAAATAACTGGGTAGAAACCAATAGTAAAAAGCTTAGCGGCAGGGGTTTCTGGATTTTCATTTTATGAATGTAGGATATATAAAAAACAATAGCCAGCCAACCACATATTTATTTCAACGCCTCCCTTATCACAACAGCAGCCTGCAGAATTGCCGTTTTAACTGCGGGAATATGCGCTAAGGGATTTAATAGGCCAAAGTCATGTATCAACCCTTGGTAGCGAGTCAAGGTAACACTCACGCCTGCTTCATCCAGCTTGCGGGCATAGGCTTCTCCTTCGTCGCGCAACACATCGTTTTCTGCTGTCTGCACCAATGCAGGAGGTAGATTCCGAAGTTGCTCGGTAGTTGCCAGCAAGGGAGACGCATAAATTTGGCCTCTCTCGTCAGGTTTGCTGGTATAGTTGTCCCAAAACCAGCGCATCATGTTCCTTGTCAGGAAACGATCACTGGCGAACTCACGATAAGAAACGGTTTCAAAATTGGCATTAGTGACGGGCCAGAGCAAAACCTGTAATTTTATTTCCGGACCTCCCTTATCCTTCGCCATCAAAGCGACGACTGCCGCCATATTGCCGCCTACACTGTTGCCAACTACAGCCAGTTTTTTTCCATCTACGCCGAATGTATGGCCATTTTCCGCCACCCATTTTGTAGCGGCATAAGCCTGGTTGATAGCGACCGGATATTGCGCTTCCGGAGAAGGCGTATAGTCCGGGAAAACTGCGGTTACACCGCTTTCGACCACGAGGTCGCGGACGAGTCTCCGGTGAGTGGCATAATCGCCCAGTACCCAACCCCCGCCATGGAAGAACAGGAAGACAGGCCCCCCTGCTTTGACACCTTTGGGTTTTACGATGTGGATGACAACGGAGATTCCGTCTTGGGTAATCGTTTTTTCTGTCTCATCGATTCCTGAATAAGATACAGACACCGATTTTTGGGCACCAGCCAGGACCTGTCGGGCATCTGCGGGATTGAGTTGTTCGATTGGTTTGCCGCCACCGGCATTTAATGCTTTAAGGAAATTGCGTACATCAATAAAAATGCCCGGATCGTTTTCTGCTTTTACAGCGCTTTGTTCCTTTGCCATAACAAAAAGAGAATTTAAGTTAAACAATAAAG
>JAOQAL010000646.1 GCA_025963615.1 Chitinophagaceae bacterium
CCCCGTGGCCAGTTATGATACCGCAGGCAATACAAATGATTTTACCAAATTCAGCATAGATACCAGCCCGGTTATAGATGGAATTGAAAGTTTCATCCTCTTTATTACGGATAAGAAAGGAGGCTTTATGGTCCCATAACTCTTTCCATTGTTCCGGCAGCTCACTATAGTCGGCGTACTGGGGAACCGTTTCAATATCCAGGAAGAGAATGTTACTTAATGGAGGAGAAGGCATACATCATTTTATGCCTAAAAATAAACAACACTTACTTTAATTGAAAACATTCCAGAATAAAAGATAGTCATAATCGGCTCCTTCAATCAGTCCCGCTACCTCAAAAGGACCTTCGGTCATAGCAAGGTTGATTGCGACGCCAACCTTTGTATTACCTGCGCGCGATGCTATAAACTTCGATGGAGCTACTTTCAAATTGCCTACCGACCATAAGAAACGGTACGATTACTGGAACTGGTATTGGGAGCATGGGGGTCGGGGCAGGGTTCATTTCTGTTAATACCAACGCCAACATAAATGACTCATCGAATAAGGCCAGATGCCGTTTGTCAAAATAGCCCCTTGTTTGACAGCAGCCGGGTCGTTACCTGGTAAATATGAGGCGAAACTTTTTAGGGGAGGCGGTATTATATATAGGTATCACCCATATTTCTTTTAACTTCCGCTACATACTCCTTGATATCCTGTTCTTTTTCCTTTTTGCAAATCAGCAGGATATCTTTTGTATCTACTACGATAAAATCCTCCAGGCCCTGCAATACTACGAGTTTGTTATCTGGAACGTGTACCATACATTTTACAGCATCCATGACCAACACTTTTTTGCCGGCAACGGCATTGCCCAGGTAATCTTTATCCATACTATCCCAGGCACTGTTCCAGGTTCCCAGGTCACTCCAGCCAAAGGAAGCAGGAATGACATATACATTAGCCGCTTTTTCCAATACTGCGAAATCAATAGAGATATTAGTGCATAACGGATAGATTTGTTCAATGGCTTGCTGTTCTTCAGGAGTATTAAACTTTTCTTTTTCCGCAGCAAACACTTCATATATTTCCGGCAGGTGCTTTTCAAAAGCTGCTACGATGTTTTTTGCCTTCCAGAAAAAGATGCCGGCATTCCATAAAAAATCACCACTCGACAGGAAGGTTTTTGCCAGGTCTTTATTTGGCTTTTCCGTAAATGTTTTTACTTTAAATACATCCTCAGCCACCTGCAGGCTGTCATGTTGAATATAACCATAGCCGGTATTGGGATAGGTTGGTTTTATACCCAATGTTAGCAGCGCGTTGATATGGCTTACAAAATCCAAGGCCTTTAAAGAAGTCTTGACAAATTCATCTGTTTCAAGTATAAGATGATCAGAAGGGGCAACCACGATGTTGGCTTCCGGATCTTTTTGCAATAATTTAAAGGATACATAGGCAATGCAGGGCGCCGTATTTTTCCTGGAAGGCTCACTTAAAATATTCTCTTCGGCCAGCAGCGGCAACTGCTTTTTTACAATAGGAAGGTATTCATGAGAAGTAACGATATAAATATTTTCCATGGGAACCAACTTGCTGTAACGGTCAACAGTTTGTTGTATTAAGGTTCGTCCCGTATGAAGAATATCAAGAAACTGCTTTGGATAGGCGGCACGGCTCATAGGCCAAAAGCGGCTGCCGATTCCACCAGCCATGATAGCTACGTAATGATGTTTATTCATTTAAATATTGAATAATGAATAGTGAGCTACAAAACTCATAATTCCTGTTATTATATTAATCCCTCTTTTATCAGATCCTGTAAATGTATGATTCCTTTATATTTTCCTTCTTCGGTTACCACAAGCTGTGTTATCTCGTGTTTACGCATCACATCCAACGCATCCACAGCCAGGGCATCAGAGGCAATGGTTTTTGGTTTAGTTGTCATGATATCCCGGGCTATTATGGCATTAATTGATATTTCCTTTTCAAGCATTCTTCGCAGGTCACCATCGGTTATTATGCCCATCAGGGTGGTTTCATCATCGATAACAGCCGTTACACCCAATCTTTTTTTTGTCATTTCTACAATCACTTCTTTAAGCGTTTGATCTGGTAAAACCGCTGGCTTCTCGTTATCCTTAGCCAGATCGGAAACCCGTAAATATAACTTTTTACCCAATGTGCCACCCGGATGAAATTTAGCGAAATCATCTCCCCGGAAACCTTTTAACTCCATTAATACGATGGCAAGGGCATCGCCCATCACTAATTGTGCGGTAGTGCTGGAGGTAGGAGCTAAATTATTGGGGCAGGCTTCTTGTTCCACCGTCGTATTCAAAAGAATATCTGAGTGTTTGGCCAGGTACGACTCCATATTTCCAACGATAGCAATTACTGTGTTGCCAAAGTTTTTTATAAGGGGAACCAATACTTTTATTTCCGGACTATTGCCGCTTTTGCTTAGGATTATAACAATATCCTTCTGCTGTATCATTCCGATATCGCCATGAATGGCATCGGCAGCATGAAGAAAAATAGCCGGTGTGCCGGTGGAATTAAAAGTTGCTACAATCTTTTGAGCTATTACGGCACTTTTTCCAATGCCGCTGATTACAACACGGCCTTCACAATCTTTAATAGTGATGACTGCTTTTTCAAAATCCGCATTGATGGAGGCCGACAAGGCAGAAATAGCCTGGGCTTCAAGCGTTATGGTCCTTTGGGCTATTTGTTGGATAGATGTTTTCATTAGACGCGGCAAAATTAGAGGTTTTAATAAGTATTCCCTCTTACGCAAACGATATACCTGCATTTTTTAACCTTTATAATTAACTTATAAAGCTTTTGAGTTGTAGATTTGTTGTCATTGCCTTTGGCGTACATACT
>JAOQAL010000651.1 GCA_025963615.1 Chitinophagaceae bacterium
CGCCGACCATCTGCTGGTCGCTATCGGGAAAACGAATACGCCCTCCCGATAAAAATCGGGACAGGCTGTTTTCGGGCTGGTTCCCTGATGGGGCTTCAGTGCTACTGTGACCTCAGCAGTATACCGCTACTCCCTTGACAGCACACAAACAAGCTAATTTGGATAACCCTTGAAAGCACACAATAGACTATTATCAAAATTAGCATGACGCCAAGGTCGGGGTCAAGGCACTCACTATTCACTATTCACTACTCACTATTCACTTCTCACCACTGACTATTCTGTTCTCAAACTCTTGACCGGGTTTGCCAATGCGGCTTTGATAGCCTGAAAGCTTACCGTTACAAAGGCGATCATCGCTGCCAGTAAACCGGCCACTATAAAAACCCACCAATGGATATCGATTCTGTATGCAAAATCTTTCAGCCAGCTATGCATGGCATACCAGGCAACCGGAAATCCTATAATGGCCGCTACCGCAACAAGCATTATAAAATCTTTTGACAATAAGCCTACGATGGTGCTTATATTGGCGCCCAATACTTTCCTCACCCCGATTTCTTTTATGCGTTGCGAAATGGCAAACGCGGATAAACCAAATAATCCCAGACAGGCAATGAAAATAGCGATGCAGGCAAAAGCGGTAAAGATGGTTGCCTGCCGCTGTTCAGACTGGTACAGTTTTTCGAAATTATCATCCAGAAACACATATTCAAATGGTGTTTCAGGAAAATACTTTCTCCAGGTTCTTTCCATGATTGTCATGGCGGATGTTGTATTGCCGCCACCTATTTTTACAGAAACTTTATTGTAATAAGTATTCGAAGGCGGGAGCATGATTAGTACCATGGGAGTTATTTGCTGGTGCATGGACTCAAAATGAAAATCTTTGAGTACACCGATTATATGCCCGCTGGTGCCCCCATATTTAAAATCTTTCCCGATGGCTTCCCGCTCCGTCTTCCAGCCTATTGCTTTTACCGCGGACTGATTCAATACATAATTCAATGTATCGGTTCCATAATTCCTGGAAAAAAAACGTCCGGCGGCAAGCGGCATGCCGAATGTCGATATGAAATCATAATCGCAATTAACATATTTGATATCTGTAATTACAGGTCGCAACGAATCCCCGTTCATTATCGAAGCGCCCATATTATCTAACAGGCGGCCGGAAGGTATGCGTGATGAGCGGGTAACATCTTTGAAAGAAACATTTTGTAAAAGTTCTGTACGAAACGATCCATATTGTTTACTTACTTCATTGGTATGATTCAATATGACGATGCGGTCTTTATCAAAACCGAGCGACCTCGACTGGATATATTGTAATTGTTCAAATACAATGAATGTTGTTATGATCAGGATAATACTGATCGCAAATTGTGTAACGACCAATGCTTTCCTGAAAGAGATACTGCTGCCGCCAACTTTGAAAAGGCCTTTCAATGTTTTTACAGGCTGAAAGGAAGACATGAATAAGGCCGGGTATAATCCTGCCAGTGTTCCAATAATAAATGGGGTAAGTATCAAGGGTATGATAATCTTCGCCTGCAGTAAGGTGCTAAAAGAAAGTTCCTGGCCGGAAGCTTTATTTAGCCAGGGTATGGCTGACCAGGTTAAAACTGAAGCAATAATTATGGCAACCAGGCAAATCATTACAGATTCACTCAGGAATTGTACAATAAGTTCTTTCCGCCTGGCGCCAACCACTTTCCGGATACCGATTTCCCTTGCCCGCAAGGCGGAACGGGCAGTGGAAAGATTCATATAGTTGATGCAGGCAATCAGCAGAATGAATAAGGCAATCGCGGAAAAAATAGTTACCCGGCTGATATCCCCGTTGGGTTCTGCTTCATAATCAGTATGAGAATACAGGTGTATGTCCGTTAGTTTCTGCAATTCAAGTTTTGTCAGTTTGGACGGAGTTTTTCCGACATAGTTATCGGCCATATGTTTGTCAAGAAATGCCGGGAACCTTCTTTCCAGGTTTTCCGGTTTATAATTTGACGGTAATAACAGGTACGTAAAAAAGGAATTATTGCCCCAGTTTGTCCGCAGGTTCTGTTCTCCATATACCACAGAATCCTTCAAGGTATTAAATGAAACCAGCATACCCGGGTGCAGATGTGCGTTAGCCGGAAAGGACTTGTATATTCCTGTCACTTTGCAATCAAACTGGCTGTTGAAACGGAGGACTTTATCCATCGGGTCTTCCGCCCCGAAATATTTTTTTGCATTTTCCTCCGAGAGCATGATCGAAAAAGGTTCCGTGAGCGCGGTTTTCGGATTTCCCTTCAGGACGTTGACAGAAAATACATCAAACAGGTTCTCGTCAGCGAAGAACATGCCTTGTTGATTAAATATTTTATCCTTATACCGGGCAGGTATAGGGCCATTATCCAGCAGTCTCGTCATTTTTTTTATTTCCGGAAACGCTGAAGGAAAATAGTAGCCAAAAGGTGGAGAAATAGTACTCAACTTCAGTGATACAACCCCGTTATCATTATTGAATGTCCTGGTAACACGGTAAATATCCTGCGCATTGGCATTGTATTTATCGTAGCTGAGTTCATTTAATATATAGGTAGTGATCAGCAGGCAACAGGTCAATCCAACCGTCAACCCAAAGAGGTTAATAAAGGAAATAAACCTGTGTTTTAACAGGTTCCGGACTGCGATTTTGAAGAAATTGCGGAGCATGACGATATATTAACAAATGACAAATAGAATGTAGCATTTGCGTGAGAGTGTGTGGTCAGTAACGAATTTCCAGGGAGTACGGACAAAATGATGGTTAGACCATGATATTTTCCAGTACAGTTTGTCCATCAAGCATCCGGATGATCCGATGGCTGTAGCGGGAATCATGTTCACTGTGCGTAACCATGATAACTGTGGTACCCTGCTCATTGAGGTCAGTAAGCATTTGCATCACTTCATTACCATTGCTGCTGTCAAGGTTACCGGTCGGCTCATCCGCCAAAATAATTTTCGGATTGTTGACTACGGCCCTGGCCACGGCAACACGTTGCTGCTGACCACCTGATAATTGCTGGGGGTAATGGTTTCTGCGGTGCATGATCTGCACTTTGTCCAGCACGGCTTCTACTCTTTTTTTTCTATCGGCCGATTTTACACCGGTATAGATTAAGGGGAGCTCTACATTTTCAAAAACAGTCAATTCGTCAATGAGGTTAAAACTTTGGAAAACGAAACCGATATTGCGTTTACGCAAATCCGCTCTTTTACGTTCATTAAACTTGGCGACTTCAATACCATTAAAGACAAAACTACCGGCATCAGGATCATCCAGTAAGCCAAGAATGTTCAGTAAAGTAGATTTTCCACAACCGGAAGGGCCCATGATGGCGACAAATTCGCCTTCCTTTATTTCGATCGTAAGTTTATTCAACGCCACGGTTTCTACTTCTTCCGTCCGGTAAATTTTTTCGAGGTCGGTGATCTTGATCATTGTATTTTAGTTTGAAGTGAATAGTTTATTGTTTGTTTACAGATCGAATAAAAAAAGGTTTAATGGCACCAGGCCGGCATCTGCCGGTATGGTTTTCTGACATTGCAGGGCGCAGTTGGTTCTTGCTGCCAGCCAATAGGCTTCCTTCTGACAATTTTTATTGTTTTGATTTGCCGAGGACAAGAGCCCGATAAAGCAAATCAATATGAGTGAATAAATGATTTTCCGTGTCATAATATAAATAAGGGTTAATGGTAATTGGGGTGGTTTAATTATTTTTTCAAAACAAGTTCCTGCATGGTTCCATAATTTTCATAACTGCTGGTTATTACTTTATCTCCCGGCTGCAAACCGCTCAGCACTTCATAATAATCGGTATTCACATTACCTAGCGTGATATCTACCTTATAGGCCAGTGAACCATTTTCATTTACTTTAAATATCCAGTTACCGCCCGTTTGCTGGTAAAAGCCGCCTTTGGGTAATAATAAAGCCTGTCTTGCGTCGCTTAAGGCGAGTAGTATCTGCAATGTCTGGCCACGGCGTATGCCTTTTGGCACTTTTCCTTTAAAGACCATGTCGACCTGGAAACGTCCGTTTGTGACCTGGGTATACACTTTTTGTATTTCCAGTTCATAGGAAGTATCGGCAAAGGAAAATGTTCCTTTCAGCCCGTTAAAGATCCTTGAAAGATAATGCTGATCCACATCTACCCTCACCTTAAAACCACTCAATACATCCAGCTGTCCCAACCTGCCGCCTTTATTTTTATTTTCACCGATTTCAGCGTCTAAAGAAGTAAGCTGCCCGTCAACCGGTGCTCTTACAATCAGGTCGCCCACTTTTTTCTGCATAATTCCCAGGGCGTTTTGTGATCCTTCATAGGATTGTTTATCCTGGATCATTTGCGTTTTGGTAGAAATAGAGTCCTGCTGAAGGATGGTCTTTGCGAGCTTTTGTTTTTCTTTATAATAATTATAATCGTTTTCCGACTTTTTAAATTCCTGCAGGCCAATTACTTTTTGGTCGTATAGTTTCTTATTTAAAAGATAGATCCGCTCTGCTTCTTTAAACAGGCTTTCTACGTCGGCCATCTGGGTTAATTTGCTTACCGTATTCTGCTGAGCGGCATTCCGGTTAATCTGCATTTGGGTCAGGGTATTATACACGGTGTTCTGCTGGCTCATCAATGTCATTATTAAATCTGTATTGGATAAGCGGAGAATCGGATCGCCCTTTTTCATGACAGCGCCATCATCCACAAATTTTTCTTCCACCCGGCCACCTTCCTGGGCATCCAGGTAAATAGTGGTCAAAGGAAGTACGATGCCATTAACGGGAATATTTTCCTGGAAAACTCCTTTTTTAACTTCGCTGACAGCCAACCGGTCGGTCTCTACGCGTAACCGGCTTTTCCCCGAAGTAAAAAAATAACTTGCCCCTGCCAATCCAACAATGCCTACGATACCTGCGATAGTAAGGATCCGTTTCTTATTCCAAAACTTTTTTTCAATGACTCTGTCCACTTTTTAATGCTTTTATGTTTTAACCAATCTATTAAACGACCCGGTCTGTGATAAGGTTACGGGTCGTTCAATTTTTATTTTCACATGAGAATTCTGTGGTCTCCAATGTGAAGAATATGCCAGTTTCTGATTGCGGTGGTTCACAAGGACTTGCGCACGGCTAAAGTACGAAGACGTTCTGTTTTGATACAACGGGTGTTCGGTTTTGATACAGTGTTTTTTGCCGCTTATTTTTAAAAATTTAATTGCCACAGCTTTGTATTTATGGTATAATTGCAGCAGCGTATGCCATAAACATACCCATGTTTGATAAAATGCTTTTAAAAAATGCCTCCATACTGATCGTGGATGACGATCCCGATGTGCTGACAGCCGTGCGTTTATTATTAAAAACGGAGGCCAAAGAAGTGGTTACAGAGAAGAATCCGGAAAATCTTCGATGGCATCTTTCGAAGGATAATTTTGATATGATATTACTGGATATGAATTTTACCAGCAGCATCAATACCGGCAATGAAGGTATTTTCTGGCTTAATGAAATAAAAAAGGCCAAACCGGATTCAACCGTTATTATGATAACGGCCTATGGAGATATTGACCTGGCTGTGCGGTCACTTAAGGAAGGCGCCGCGGATTTTGTGGTGAAACCGTGGCATAATGAACGATTGATTACGACGATCAGGGAAACATTAAGGAGAAAAACGAATAAAAGCTCTGTTACTCCTCTACTGAGTGCTGATTCAATCATCGGGAAAGAATTGTTGGGTGAATCGGAGATCATGCAGGAAATTTTTTACAAAGTAGAAAAGATAGCGCCTACGGACGCCAATATTCTTATCCTGGGCGAGAACGGAACGGGCAAAGACCTAATTGCGAAAGCGGTTCACCAACAATCCTTGCGGGCGGATAAGCCATTTTTAAAAGTAGATGTGGGGGCGCTGACGGAATCGTTGTTTGAAAGCGAGCTGTTTGGTCATAAAAAAGGAGCTTTTACAGATGCCCGGGAAGACCGCATCGGAAGATTTGAAGCAGCCAATGGAGGTACGCTTTTCCTGGATGAAATCGGAAATATTCCCCTGCACCTGCAGGCAAAGCTCCTGAGCGTTTTACAAAACAGGCAAATCATACGATTGGGAAGCAATGAACCGGTACCGGTAGATATCCGGCTGATTTGTGCTACCAATATGCCGCTTAGCGAACTGGCCAATGAGAACCGTTTCCGGAAAGATCTTATTTACCGGATCAATACCGTAGAAATCATGGTGCCCTCCCTTCGCAAAAGGGATCATGATATCGTTTTATTGGCAAAACATTTCAGCAGAATTTACAGCAATAAATACATGAAGGCGGGTTTGGATTTTGACAACAAAGCCATCGAGAAACTACTCAGCTATCACTATCCCGGAAATGTAAGGGAACTGCAATATACCATTGAAAGGGCCGTGATCATGGCAGACGAAAATGTGTTGCAGGCCAAGGATCTGATTTTTTCCCCTATTGAATCGCAATCCGCGGAAATATCAGAACCATCAGAATTGAAATTAAGTTCCATTGAAAAGAATACGATCCTTAAGGTGATTGAAAAGCACAATGGTAATATAACAAAAGCCGCGAAGGAACTGGGATTGACGAGGACGGCCTTATACAGACGGTTAAGTAAATATGATATTTAAGGGCCCCCTAAATCCCCCGAAGGGGGACTTTGAGAAGACCCAAAGTGAATTAAATTTTATTAATAGATTGAACAACATTTATAATTATATCATTTCAAAGAGTTTATTCGAACGCCAGGTTTGGATTTCCAATCTCTCCCTCTTAGGGGAAACACGGAGGGGTTTTTATGTTTAAAAGTTACCAGTGGAGAATAATAATACATGTAGTGCTGTTGTTCGGGACACTATGTGCTGCTTCCTTTTTTCTTATAAAAGGAAGCGGATGGTATCCCTACCTGCTGCTGCTGTTTCCTGTCATCATTTACCAGGTTGTTGAGTTTTACCGTTTCCAGCGCAAGGCGCACGATGAACTGAACCAGTTTGTAGAATCCATTCATTACCGTGATTTCTCCCGTTATTTTGATGTGAAGCACGCGCCGGTAGAAATTCAACCCTTGAGGCAGGGCTTCAATGATATCAATACTACGTTTAAAGTAATCAGCAAAGAAAAAGAAACCCAATATCAATACCTGCAGAAAATTCTTGAACTGGTAGATACCGGCATCCTTTCTTATGAAGAAGAAACCGGGGAAATTGTATGGATGAATGAGTCGCTGAAACGGATGCTGCAGTTGCCCTACTTAAAAACTATTCACTCCCTGGCAAAACGCGATGCGGAATTATATAAGGAAGTAGTGAGCCTGAAACCCGGTGAAGGCCGCATCGCTACCGCCCATCCGGAAAAGTCCTCTTTTAAAATCCTCTTATCCGCTACGGCATTCCAGACGGATGGCAAAGTGTATAAGCTGATCGCTTTTCAGAATGTCAATGAAGCATTGGATGAAACAGAGTCAAAAGCCTGGCAGAAACTACTGAGTGTGCTGACCCATGAAATTATGAATTCAGTAGCGCCGATATCCTCCCTGGCCGCTACATTAAAAAATCGTTTACAGCAGTCCGTTGGTTCATTAAATAATGAATCCGGTGCGGTGGATGACCTGGAACTTGGTATCGAAACGATTAAAAGAAGAAGTGAGGGTTTACTGAAGTTCGCGGAAACTTACCGCAGCCTGAATAAGATCACTACATTGAATCTTAATAAAATTCATGTGCGGGATATTTTTGAAAACCTGCTCCAGCTGATGCTGCCAACACTGGAACAGAAAAGTATCGAAGTGGAGACCATCCTGAAAGATCCGGACCTGGTGCTGGAAGCTGATACCAATTTACTGGAACAGGTGATGATCAACCTGCTGGTCAATGCGATTGAAGCAGTAAAGGATAAAGATAACCCGCAGATTACTTTGTCAGCCTACATTTCCAATAACCGGAAAACAGTGATTAAAATTTCGGACAATGGCAATGGTATGCCGCCTGAAGTACTGGATAAAATATTTATACCTTTTTTCAGTACTAAAAAAAGCGGTAGCGGCATCGGCCTGAGCCTTTGCAAACAGATTATGATGCTGCATAAAGGGAATATACAGGTGCAAAGTGTGGAGGGTGAGGGAACGGCGTTTTTATTGCAGTTCTGAGAGAGAGGGAGAGAGAAATGTAAAATATAAAATGCAAAATGTAAAAGTTGAGCAGGGAGAGATTGAAGGGGGAATGTGGGAATGTGATGAATGAGGAAATGTGATGAATGTGGAAGATGAGAGAGAATGTAAAATGTAGAATATAAAATGTAAAATGTAAAAGTTGAGTAGTGAGAGAATGAAGGGGGAATGTGGGAATGTGGAAATGTGATAAATGAGGAATGAGAAAGTTTTTTTTGATTTGAAACGGTCGGACAGAGGTGCAATTTTATAACGCAAAAAAATATTGCTTGCAGGCTTCACTTTTATACCAATCAGAAAATATTCTAGCAGAAGGTCCGTACTGGCATGTTGCGCGCCAAAGTTTTTTTTGGGTGGATATCGATGGTAAATGTTTTCATGAATATCAATGGCCACAAGGAAAAACCAAACGCTGGGAACTTGACTACAGGGCAAGTTTCATTTCGGAAAGTCATGACAATGATAAACTGATCCTCGCCTTGCAGGGAGCCATTGCTTCTTTTGACCTGCAAACCGGGAAACTTGACCGGCTGCTGGAACTTGAAAAAGAAATTACTAACAACAGGACCAATGATGGGGGTTGTGATTCACAAGGAAGACTATGGATAGGAACGATGGACCGCCAATGCAGCCCTGGTAAAGGTTCGCTATATTGTATTGACAGCCATTTTCATTTACAAAAGAAACTCAGTAATATCTCCGTTTCCAATGGAATCGTTTGGTCACCGGATGGAAAAAAGATGTATTACACGGATTCTCCTACGCAGCAGGTACAATCTTTCCTGTTTGATGAGCAAACCGGGAATATGGAATTTGAGAAAATTGCCATTACCGTTGACAGGCAATCAGGGTCACCAGATGGGATGTGCATGGATGAAGAAGGCATGTTGTGGATTGCCCAATGGGGCGGCTTTGGCGTATACCGCTGGAATCCCCTGACAGGAAAAATGCTCGACAAAATTGAAGTCCCGGCTCCGCAGGTAAGTTCCTGTGCTTTCGGAGGTGAAAATATGGATCAGCTTTTTATTACCACGGCAAGAGAAAATATGAGTGAGGAAGAGATCCATAAATTTCCTTTGAGTGGTAATGTGTTTATCGCCCAACCCGGGGTGAAAGGAATTCCAGTTCATAAATTTGGTAAAAGGAAATAGAACAAGCAGGGACATCGTTCATTGTCAGCTAATGACAGCATAGAATTAAAAGCCGGGATTAAACCAGGCCAAAACCTAACTAATCACCCCGTGCGAATGAAACACGTTCTATTTTCACGATAGCTACGGGAGCTTTTTTGTTAGATTTTTGTTTGTGTAAAAAAGCAACTCCATTACAAACTAAATTTTATTATTTACTACATGCAAAAGCCATTACGAAGTCAAAGCTGGTTTGGAAGAAAAGGCAAAGATGGATTGATTTACCGCTCCTGGATGAAAAGTCAGGGTATTCCTGATTATGAATTCAATAAACCGGTCATCGGCATCTGCAATACCTGGAGTGAATTGACTCCCTGCAATTCACATTTTCGCGAACTGGCCGAATCGGTGAAACGGGGAATTTCCGAAGCCGGTGGATTCCCGGTTGAATTTCCGGTCATGTCATTGGGTGAAACATTGATCAAACCCACGGCCATGCTTTACCGCAACCTTGCCAGCATGGATGTGGAGGAATCCATCAGGGCGAACCCGATGGACGGGGTGGTATTATTATGCGGTTGTGATAAAACGACTTCATCGTTAGTAATGGGAGCCTGCAGTGTAAATATTCCTACGATCGTAGTATCCGGCGGACCGATGCTAACGGGTAACTATAAGGGAAAAAAAATAAGCATCAGTGATGTATGGCGCTATAGTGAAGAAATGCGTGGCGGCAAAATTGAACAGGAAGAATTACGTTCCATCGAAGCCGCGATGTGTCGCAGCCGTGGACATTGCGGGGTGATGGGCACCGCTTCTTCCATGGCCTGTATGATTGAATCATTAGGGCTTTCATTGCCTGGCAATGCGGCTATTCCTGCCGCTGATGCAAGAAGAAAAGTGTTGGCACAATTAAGCGGCCTGCGCATTGTGGAAATGGTTAAAGAAGATCTAAAACCTTCTGCTATTCTCACGAAGAAAGCATTTGAAAATGCAATCATTACGAATGCGGCCATTGGAGGCTCTACTAATTTTATCATTCACCTGCTTGCCATCGCTGGCAGAATTGGCGTAGACCTTTCCTTACCCGATTTTGACAGGCTTTCATCGAATGTGCCGTTGGTCTCTAATATTCAGCCAAGCGGCAGTTATTTTATGGAAGACCTGTATTATGCCGGTGGCTTGCCGGCCGTATTAAAAGAGCTGGACGCGTTGCTCCATCATGATTGTATTACCGTAAATGGTAAAACAATGAAAGAGAATTACGACCAGGCAGCCTGTTATGACCGGGATGTGATTGCTACAACGGCCAAACCCTTTAATGAGGCAACTGGTCTGGCGGTATTAAAAGGAAATATCTGTGAAAATGGCGCCGTGATAAAACCATCTGCCGCTACGCCTGCTTTAATGCAGCATACCGGTAAAGCGGTTGTGTTTGATACGATCGAAGATTATAAAAACAGGATTGATGATCCGGGACTGGAGATCGATGAAAACTCCGTCATGGTGTTGAAAAATGTGGGTCCAAGAGGTTATCCCGGCATGCCCGAGGTAGGTAATATGGGGTTGCCGAAAAAAATACTGGACAAAGGCATTAAAGACATGGTGCGTATTTCTGATGGAAGAATGAGCGGCACAGGGTTCGGAACCGTAGTGCTGCATGTTTCCCCCGAAGCAGCGTTGGGCGGTAATTTCAGTGTGATACAAAATAATGATCTTATTACGCTGGATGTGGCTGGCCGCTCATTGCATCTCCATGTCAGTGATGAAGAACTGGCAAAACGTAAAGAGCAATGGAAACCTTTAAAAGGTATCACAGAAAGAGGATATGTCAGTCTCTATGTTAATCATGTGGAGCAGGCGCATCTTGGTGCTGATCTTGATTTTTTGAAAGGAGCTTCCGGAAGCGAGGTGCTGAGAGATTCACATTGAATGGGGTGCCGATAGCTATCAAGAGGTGAATGGTGAAGGGTGAGTGGTGAAGGGTATCCCGATAGCTATCGGGAGGTGAGTAGCAATGGGCCAATATTGAAGATATGTTTTTATTTTTATCAAATGCCTGAAAAAATATTTGACAAACAATCAGCTATTGTGACTGGCGCCGGTCAGGGCATTGGCTTTGAAATTGCCAGGCAATTATGTTTGCGTGGCGCATCCGTCATATTAAATGACGTGGATGATTCATTAGCGAAAGAGGCTGGGGAAAAAATTACTGCTGAAGGCGGAATTTGTTTTGCAATGCCGGGTGATGCATCGGATGTTTCATTTATTCAAAGCATGGTAGATGCTGCTGTTGAAAAATTCGGTTCGCTCCATATTGTTATTGCCAATGCCGGTATTACGCTCTTCGCTGATTTTTTTGAATACACGCCGGAGTCGTTTAATAAAGTGATGCAATTAAATCTTGGGGGAAGTTTTTTTCTTGCCCAGTCTGCCGCGAAACAAATGAAGAAGCAGTATCCGGAAACGACCGGAACCGGTGGCAGGATATTATTTATGTCTTCTGTTGTGGGTCACCAGGCGCATAAAAATCTTGCAGCCTATGCCATTACCAAAGCCGGATTGGAAATGCTGGCAAAAAATTTAGTTGTTGAGTTGTCTCCATATAATATTACCGTCAATGCCATCGCACCGGGTGCTACCTTAACAGAACGGACATTACATGATACAGAATATGAAAAGACCTGGCGCCGTATTACACCGATCGGCAAACCGGCTACTGTCTCAGATATCGCCAATGCCGCCTTATTCATGGTATCTCCTGGCTCAGGGCATATTACAGGACAAAGCCTGATTATTGATGGTGGGTGGACATCGGTGAGTCCTTCGCCATATTGAAAATTTTCACGCAAAGGGATATTTCACGCAAAGCGCGCAAAGTTTCACGCAAAGCTCGCAAAGAAGCAAAGAACGCAAAGAGATGTACGGTTAAGAATCCTTTATTTCACGCACAGGGCGCAGAGATGCAAAGGACGCAAAGAGATGAAGGGTTAAGAATCCATCTTTTGAGACGGTCTCGTATGCCCGGGGTCTTGCCCTTAAGACAGAGATAATAGAATTTCACAATTGTCCAAGGGCAGACCCCGGGTATTAGAAAAGAGAAGTTGATTATTTTATAGCAGACGCTCAAAATTGTTCAGGTTAATGATATACTTCTATAAAAATCCCGGGGTCTGCCATCAAATGATTCTTGGTTTTGACTCTTCCTGAAATAGACTAAGATTTGAGATTACTTTAGGCAAGACCCCGGGCAGACGTAAAAATGTAAAATGTAAAATAATGAATGTAAAATGTAAAATTGATGGAACAGGTGCTTGGGATCTTTGCATTCTCAAAAAGGAAACCACAAAGGAGAGACCGCGGTCAAATAGTTTCTTTGTTTTCTAACAGCCGATCAGGCAACGAGGGGCCGGTAGTATTCATTCCACCAGCTTTCAATTTTCGGGAATGCAATGTGGAACCAGGTAGTAAATTTTTCCGGGTGGGTGTGAAGTGATTCACGGATATCTTCAATGTCTTTATAACAGAAATCACAAACTTCCTCCGGGTTTCCGTTAATGGGGCCGTTATATTCGCCCGTGAAAACATGGTCGAATTCATGCTCTGCCAAACCATTACTGAATTCGGAACGGTAAATGAATTCAAAGGCCTTTTGTAACGGCGTCTCAAAACCGAGCTCTTCATTTAATCTACGGATGGCTGCATGATGGGTATCCTCATCGGGGTAAGGATGACTGCAACAGGCATTGGTCCACAAACCCCCGCTATGATATTTATTCAACGCCCTGCGCTGCAGCAGCATTTCGCCTTTACGGTTAAAAATAAAAACACTGAACGCCCTGTGTAATAGTCCTTTTCTGTGGGCTTCCATTTTTTCCATCTTCCCTATGGCTTCGTCTTTTTCATTTACCAATATTACAAACTGATTATTATTCATTTTGCCTGCTATTATATCAGTCTTAATTGATTTTTTACTCCTGCTTTTTCGACCATCATGGCTTTACTATGAGACGGAATGCGAATGCGTGATTCTAAAACACGGGCCGGTTCCATCCGCTTAATTTTTTAAAAAAACCATATAATATTGTAAGCAACATACACGCCAAATCCCGCCCAGCCTGACAGCCCGCTTTTGACATCAAAAAAGCCGCTGACAGCCCGGCCAAGCCGCTGCCATTTAATTACTGCAGATCCCGCCACAAGGCTATGAGGTTATTAGTAACGGGAAATTTGTTCTTTCAGTAGTTTCCGCGCAAAATGTATCCGGCTCTTGATCGTTCCCAATGGCTCATGCAATGCTTCCGCAATTTCATGATATTTATAGCCATCAAAATACAAAGAGAAGGGAGTTTTGAATATTTCAGGAAGATTATAAATAGCTTTCCTGATTTCCTTCATCTGCATATTGCTTTCTGCAACATTCGCTACTGTTACCTGGTTGTTATTCAGTAAAAAGTCATTCGGAGAATTATCAAAAACAGTTTGCTGTTTCGTCTTTCTGCGGTAATTATTTATAAAAATATTCCGCATGATCGTAAACAACCAGGCTTTAATATTAGTTCCCGCGTTATATTTTTCCTGATTTGCCAGTGCTTTATACAACGTTTCCTGGTAAAGATCCTGAGCAGCCTCATTGTCTCTTGTAAGATTAATCGCGAAGGGCTTTAGAAATTCTGAATTGTCAACCAGCAATTCTTCAAATTCCAATACAGACATAGTAAAAATGTATTTAAAGAGATTACGTTGCAAATTTAACACATTTAGCCTGTAAAATTTATTAGACCAACGTTAAGGAAATGTGGAAAATGTGAAGAATGTGGAAATGCGGAGAATGTGGAAATGTGGAAATGGGGAGAGGTGAAGATGGGGAGATGGGGATAAGAGGTTGAGTTGTATGTGATAACAGAAGAAATGTTGAGAATGTGGGAATGTGGAAATGGAAGAAGGGAAACGATCGGACCGGGTTTAAAGCTGCATATTCCGGACTTGGCCCGTTTCAAGAAGTTTTTCGAGGTGGGAGACGATGGCAGGATCCTGTAATCCCTTAAGATGCCTTTGATTGTGAAGGTCGGTTCCTACCAGGTCATAATACCCTTTGTGGGCAAGATAATTAGCCAGTTCTTTAGCAGACCGGCCATACATGCCGGCAAAGGAAAGCAGGTTCAACTGGAAAAGATAGCCTGCATCTTTTAATTCGTCATAAAAATCCTTACTATGTTCCAGGTAGATATAACGTTCGGGATGAGCTATTACAGGCTGGTAGTCCTGCATGCGCATTTCGAAAAGAATCTCCTTCAGGTCAATCGGCGGGCTGGCCATCGAAAATTCCACCAGAACCATATTATCACCAAATGTCAGGAGCTGTTCTTTCTTCTTTAGCAAAGCCATTACATAGTCGTCCAGGAAATATTCAGCGGCAGCATCCAGCTCAATATCAATTTCCTTTTCTGTCAAAACCTCGCGCATTTCATCTAGCATTGACAGGATTCCATCTCTTGTGTTCTGGTACATATCCCACATGATATGCGGAGTCGTAATCAATTTGGAATACCCTAATTCCTTCAAGCCTTTTATTAATTCCAGCGAAGTAGATAAATCCGGTGAGCCATCATCAATGCCGGGAAGAAGATGTGAATGTATATCCGTTTTAAGAGTTTCCAGTACAGCCTTTCCGGGCTTCGCTTTTGAAAAGAATTTAAACATGCAGTAATAGTCTTGTGATAATTCTAAGTTACTTAATTCCGGGTTTAATTTATGACAGTATTTATTTCGTTTACCGGAAGATTTACCTCCCTATGGGGGAGCGACGGAAATAACTTATTTACCAGGTTACTATGGGGAAAAACAATATACCACCCGGTTAAAAACAATATGACTGTATCCGTAAAAAAGTTTTGATGTTCCTGGTACCAGATCTCCAACGCCCCTTTAAATGGCAGGATTATTTTAGCATAACATTCATGCGGCGGTAATGCCGAATGAGTAATGATCAGTTCTTCATCCCTGAAAACGATCGAACCGATACCGGTTAATCCCGGTTTCACCCGGTATACTTTTTCCTGTAATTCCGGAGAATACCGGTCAAAGCCAGCTTTCATCAAGGGTCTCGGCCCTACAAAGGACATGTCGCCAATCAGAATATTAATGATCTGGGGAAGTTCGTTCAATTTGCTCATCCGTAAAAAATGACCTACGGCCGTAATGCGGGGATCTTTTCTTACCGTTACGTCCCCGTGACCCATATTCGGACTGTTCTTAAGCATGGTGGCAAACTTCCAGATGCGGAATAACCGATTCCGGTATCCTACCCGATCCTGTTTGAAAAACACTTCATGTTCACCGGTAAGCAGCAACAATAAAATAATAGGTATCAATAGTGGCGAAAGAATAATCAATGCCAACAGTGAAAATATAATATCGAAAAAGCGTTTAATGACCAGGTACATAATCTCAGGATAAGGCTGTCTTTATTTCTCTTACTACAATTTCTAATTGCTCATCGGTAATATTGGTTGAGCTGGGAATACTTAAACAGGTATTGTAAATATAATCTGCATTGTTTTTTTTCTGAATGTACACGCAGCCGGAATACATGGGCAATTTATTCATGGGCATCCAGAACCGGCGGCTGAAAATTTTCTCCGCATTCAAATGGTCGAGTAATTTTTGTTGCTGATCAGTTTGAATCGTAAACAACCAGCCATTTGTCAGCGTGTCGGGTAGTTCCTGTTGAAATCTTATATCGGCCACGCCTGCCAGTTCATTCTTATAAAACGCGACGCATTCCTTTTTTCTTTTAATAAATGAAGGAAGCAATTCCATCTGGGCTACTCCTACCGCTGCCAGGATATTTACCAACCGGTAATTATAACCGACTTCATCATGATAATATTCATCGGCACTGGCTTTGGCAGTAGTCGTCAGGTGTTTGGCATGCTTAGCCAACTGTTCATCATCGGTAACCATCACGCCGCCGCCGCCGGTTGAAATAATCTTGTTTCCATTAAAACTGAAACAAGCCATCGGGCTGAATGTGCCGGCACTTTTTCCTTTATAGCTTGACCCTAACGCTTCCGTAGCATCTTCTACAATAGGTAATGGATATTTTCTTACAATCGAAAGAAAACGGTCCATATCCCCCATATTGCCGAGTATATGCACCGGCATGATAGCGCCGATGCGGCGGCCATCCTGTATATAAATTAATTCCCCGTCCCTTTCATCCGTTTCATTTTCTAAAAATTCTTCCAGCAAATCAAGATCCATTTGCCATAGCA
>JAOQAL010000712.1 GCA_025963615.1 Chitinophagaceae bacterium
TGCTATCTTGTTCAAAAGATTCTGACAAAGAGCCAGCACCACCACCTTCAGGGCCTTATATCAAATACACTGCAGGCACTAGCCAATTTGAATTTAGAGGTTCGTTTAACGATCTTATTACTGGAAAACCAGGAGTATATGTGTCAAAATTTCCTGGACTTGATCCGACTGGCGGGAATGTTACGCGTTATGTGCTATCAGGCCAACCGAATCCTACAGATGGTATCAGATTTGAAATAGAAGTTGATTCCCTCAAAACAGGTTCATATAGCTGCTATGAAAAGATTACTTTAGGTGGCGCACCTAAAATTGGTTTTAGTGGTAAGGCTTATTCAACCTTTAAAAAAGATGGGTCAGAAAAGTTGTCAGTAATAATCTCAAGATATTCAAACGGCACGATTGATGGAACGTTTAGTGGAACGCTTTACTCTTTCGATGTCATTCCAATCCCGATTGAAATAACAAAAGGGGAATTTAAAAATGTCGAGGCAGTCTATTACTAACAAAACCTACCGGTTAATGTGGGCGTAAACTCTTGGATTGTCACTTGTATTCTCTGAATCGTTCGACGAGTTTTCCTTCGCCTCCATTTATTTCATTGATTCAGTAAGTTTCAAACCCATCATCATTAATGAATTTGCCAGGAGATGTGTAAGTTTCGTACCGTTCTAATCCCCGACTTAATTCCATCTAATGGAGTTCCAGCCGGCGGAAAAATAGAATGAAAAATAGAATAAAATAGAATGCCATTTTTAAAAGGAAAGCCGAAAATAGGCGGAAGAACAAAGCAGTCAAAAAATAAAGCAACCATCTTGAAAGAAAAGGTAGGCCTTAATAACTGGGATGGCTTGACTAGCTATATAGAAACCGACGGAGCCGCGAAACTGATCAGAGAAATGAAGAAACTGAAAGGCAAAGACTATGTTACCGCTTTTGGTGGACTCGCTGAATTTGTAAAGCCCAAACTCGCTAGGACCGTGTTATCTGGACCTAACGACAATCCAGTTAAAATATCCTCTGTTATCGATTACTCCAAACTTTCTGATGCCGCACTACAAGAAATTATTAATGCAACAAGCATTAAAAGTTCTTTCCGTGAACTTACCATTTAATTATTAATTCGGCTTTGTGCTAATGTATTTTAAAAAAGGAGATTCATTATGTGGGAAGTACTTACAATAATACGCCTTCTATCTGTTTTGTCTGGTCGGCGCTTAATTGCTTGATATTCTCTTGGGTAATTTTTATTCAATCCGACAAACAAGTGAAGGCGAAAGTTAAAAGAATAAGATTGTTGATATTCTCGAAAAAGTCAAATTGCTATTTTCACGCACCTCCGCTATTTCATACCGAACCGGCAACTGTAAATGCAACTGCGGCATAAAAAAATATTGCTAATGCTCCTCAAACTTCCGTAACTTACTATTCCTATCCCTTCCAAAACCTCGCTCGTTACCTGTTTACTTTCTGGATCTTTCAGTTAACCAAAAAACTAATATACATGAGACATTTAAAGATTACCGCAGCATTCATCCTGTTTGCTATTTTACCCTTCACTATCTATGCACAAAAAAAAGATGTAAAACAGACCAGCAGCGCAACGTCTGATCAACCGTACAAGGTTGGTGCAACCAATATAACATTGGGCAACCAGGACTATAATAAAAAAGTTTTGTGGGCATGGAAATACTATGATGACAACACATTTGATAAAGCAGCCGACCTTTTTGCGGATACTGTAATTGCTACACTACCTGACGGTACCGTATTTCGCGGGAAAGATATGTTGCTGAAATCCCTTCAAGATTATCGAAACAGCTTTGCCTCTGCAGCCAGCACAGTGGATGCCTGTGTAACGTTGAAAAGCCCTGACATGCCAGGCCGCGATGTTGTCAGTATTTGGGGTGTAGAAACAGATACCAATAAAGATGGAACGGTTTCAAAAGTCCATTTGAATGAAGTTTGGTTTTTTAACAAGGATGGGAAAGTGGTAGAGTTTCATCAACTGGCAGCGAAAGAAATGCCCGAAAAAAAATAGTAGCAGCAGAACTATATCCTGATAAATAAATAAGATTAACAATAAAGCCCGGCATTGCCGGGCTTTATTGTTTTAATGTGCATACGCTTTTTTAGCGTTAGCTTTAGCAGTATTCTACGGAGGATCCTTCAATAAATCCCGCTAAATCTCAATTGATCCAAAATCTACATAAACTGAATTATGCAGAAAAGCATGCCATTTTAAATAACTCTTTTTGGATTACAGGCACTACTAACATCACTCTACAAGAAGCCCTTCACGGCGGTAGCTATGTTTTCGAAAAATCATTTGATTATATTCCTACGGCTAATAAAAGAATAAAAAGTTCTACAATTCATTTTCAAGTGGATGACTTTTTAAAGATAAAAGTTAATGATAAGCCTGAAAGCCTGGAATTTGATGGTGACATAAAATTAGATCCTTTTCAATTAGATATCGAGATATCTCCCGGGCATAATGTTTTTCAATTTAATGTCAGAAACAGGGAGTTTACAAATGAAGAGCTTAAAGGTATTGCAAATAATAATCCATATGATTTTATTTACACTCTTGTAATTGAATTGGAGGATGTTGAAAATTCAAATGTTGAAAATGAAGAGAATCGAAATTCATTGGCTTCGCAATTTGAAAATTAGGTCTAAAGTAATAAGACAAGCTTTCGATTCTCATAAGATTAAATTAAACATCTGGAAATGGATAAGATTTCATTTTCTATTGTATCAGACGGGCGGTGCTGTCGAGTTGTTGCAGACCAAAGTCGTCGAGGATCAGCAGATCATATTTTTCAATTTTTGCAATCTCGCGTAAATTTGGTATGATTAAGATCCCGTCTTATCCTTGCCGCTGTTCAAAAAAGGTTTCAACAAATCAATAGGAACCGGGAATATCGTTGTTGAGTTATTTTCTGTTGCTATCTCCCGCAATGTTTGCAGGTAGCGCAAGGTTAGTGCGCTGGGCTGATCGGCCAGTATCCTTGCCGCATCGGCCAGGCGCTGTGAAGCCTGGAACTCTCCTTCGGCGGCAATTACTTTGCTGCGGCGCTCCCTTTCAGCTTCCGCCTGTTTGGCCATGGCCCGTTGCATTTCCTGCGGCAGATCAATCTGCTTCACTTCTACATTGGAAACTTTTACTCCCCAGGGCTCCGTATTGGAATCACTGATCTGCTGCAGCTTGTGGTTAATTTTTTCACGTTGAGAGAGTAGATCGTCCAGTTCGGATTGCCCTAACACACTTCGCAGGGTTGTTTGCGAGAGTTGGGAAGTAGCCATCAGGAAATTTTCGACGCCTACAATAGCTTTTTGTGGTTCAATGACCCGGAAATAAACTACGGCGTTTACTTTGATGGAAACATTGTCCTGCGTAATTACATCCTGCGTCGGTACATCCATGACGACTGTACGCAGGCTGACCCTTACCATTTTATCAATAACAGGGATGAGCAGGATGAGCCCCGGTCCTCTTACTCCGTTGCGACCCACCAAACGCCCGAGCCGGAAAACCACAGCCCGTTCGTATTCGCGCAGAATACGGATGGCATTTGCCAGGAGGAGGACAACAAAAACAATGATGACAATGGCGATTACAGGAAACTGTTGCATATTTTTTATTTAGAATTGACTAACTCTTTTCAACATACAATTTCAGGTTTCTCATTTCCTTTACCAGGACCTTTTCTCCTTTGTCGATTCTTCCTGCTATGGATTCGGCATTCCAGACTTCTCCCTGCAACATGACAGTGCCTGAAGGATCGAGTGTATCCAGCGAGTCCGCGGTTGCACCAATCAAACCTTCAATGCCGGTAACGACTTTACGTCTCTGAGCCCTTAAGCCTATCCCGATCACCATCAGGAAAAATAGCGCAGTAACAACAGTGGAAGAAATAATAAGACTGCGGGAAATTTTTACAAACTCTAATGATGAATCGCTTCTGATTAACATCATGGACCCCATTAGCAATGAAATAACAGCGCCTATAGCCAGTAGGCCGTGACTTACAATTTTAATCTCCAGTAAAAAAAGAATGATGGCAAAAACGATCAATGCCAGTCCTGCATAGTTGATGGGTAAGGTATGCATGGAATAAAAAGCGAGAATGAGTGCTATAACGCCCACGATGCCAGGCAGGATGGCTCCTGGATTGTATAATTCGAACAATACCCCATATAGGCCAAGCATCAGTATGATATAAGTAATGTTGGGGTCGCTGAGAACATTCAGCATCTTTTCCACAAAGCCCATCTCATACGATGCTACGCGGGCGTTTTTAGTGTGAAGGGTGGCGGTAGTGGCAGCAAGCGCAACCTGTTTTCCATCTACCTGGTTTAACAAGTCTACTTCATTCATGGCAATTAGATCGACGACCTCATTTTTCAGGGCTTCTTTTTCTGTGATTGAAACACTATGGCGAACCGCGTCTTCTGCCCACTGTATATTTCGGTTTCGTTTTTCGGCAATAGTTCGTATAAATGCAGCGGCATCGTTCGTTCCTTTTTCATTCATGATTGAATCGGGCGCTTGCTGTAATCCAACCGGATGTGCTGCGCCAATATTAGTACCTGGAGCCATCGCGGCAATATGGGCGGCCATAGTAATGAAGACCCCGGCTGATCCCGCATGGGCTCCGCCCGGAGAGACATAAACAATCACAGGCACCGGTGACTCCAGCATGAGACTTACAATAATACGGGTGGATTGAAGTAAACCGCCGGGTGTATTAAGATGTATAATAAGGCATTCTGCTTTTTCGCGATGCGCTTTTTCTATACCGTCGCGAATATAATCAGCTATTACAGGATTGATCGCGCCATCGATTTTTATAGACACAACTTCCTGCGCAGAAAGTGCAAATGGAAGGAAAAGGAGATAATATGATAGAATACGCCTCACAAAATAGGAGTTGATAAAATGAAGCCATCGTTTGGTTGTAAAGAGCTATTGTAATTTACTTAATTCCGGCAGTAATCAATAATTAATTATCAGGAGGGGAACTCAGATTTTTAAGACAAAATAGTTTATGGGATTAAGCGGGATGCAACGAATCAATTGCGAAGGAGGGTTTTTCAAAGAGAAAACGAAATCCAAAACAGGCAAAACAAAGAAAGAATTAAGAGATTGATTTGCTTACGTGGAAAGCACGTCCGATGTAAGATGGAAAAGTATTGATGCGAACTGCCAGGCAATAAAACAAGGCAATTTTGATTCCGATTATTCTGGCTCGGTCTGCTCTGGTTATTCTTTTAATGCATCTTTCATCAGGGTATAAAAAATAAAAAGCCCTCCTTTCAGAGGGCCAATTAAAACCGTCCAAGGTAATAATATTTTACAGTAATATTTGTTTTGCTATGGATAAGCCGTTGGCATCGGTGATGTTTACAATGTAAATTCCTGAAGCATGGTTTGTAGTGGCGAAAACAATCTGCCCGGAAGGATTTGAAACATCCTGCTGTGAAACAACCTGGCCTGAAGCAGAGATAAGACGCATCATTACTTTCGATTTTACCTGTTGGGAAAAATTGATGAGTAACGTGTTCTTTGAAGTGCTGGTCACTTTGATCGCTGCGTTGCTGTCGGTAGATTTTATCGTTGCTACCTGTGTATAAATATATGCGCCGTCAAGATCAACCTGTTTAATACGATAGTAAAGGATGCTGCCATTTGCATTTTTATCAGTAAAGGTATAATTGATCAGGGATGATGATTCTCCAGCGGCTTTAACGGTACCAATACTGGTCCAGCTTACACCGTTTTCACTTCTTTCTATTGTAAAATAGCTGCTGTTACTTTCCTGTGCAGTTGACCATTGAACCAGGACATTTGCCTGCTGACGGACTAAAACAAATTTTACAAATTTTACAGGCAATGGAATGGCTGCAACAGGATGTGATCCACCGTTGTCTAATAATACCGGACCATTTAAATCTCCAATATTTCCTTTATACACACTGCTGCTGCCAATTCTCACCTGGTCAGATGAACTTGAATTTAAGCTCGAGACTTTACCACCTGCATAAATGTAGATTTTACTTGAGGATACAAGATCCAGTTTAGCTGACTGGTTAAACAGTAAAGTACCATACAACTGTACATAAACATAACCGGATATAGCAACATTCGTGAACACATTTACTGTAATACCGGTTGGTATTATGATGGTGTCTCCAGTCTGCGGCGTTCTATTCGGGGTCCAGGTGCCATTGGATGTCCAGTCACCATGATTAACGGTTGCTGTAATGGTCGTGGCGTTTAATGTCGAAAAGGTGAATAGGGAAAATACGATGAATAATGAGTAGATAGATTTCATAAATGACGGATTTAAACTTTTTGTTGTTTTTAGGGTATCGAGTGAAATTCTTGTATCGGATATTTTCTATCGCTATTTCCGAATTTCTCTCAGGGACAAAACTAATATCCGGATGTGAAACATGCAAGCGTTTCTACTTTTATTTATGAATTTCTACATCGTATGATTACGTAACATCAACTCATTAATAAACACATGGTTAGTAATAAATTCATGACTTATCGTAAAAAAGCAGTTGAAATTTTTAAAAATAATTTTGAAACGCTGCGGTATAAACGCGGAATAAAGTGGAAGGTTACCACCTTTGTATACGTACAATAGCCGGTATAAATTAGTAGTTCAGACTAATTTTGTAATGGAGTAGATCGTAATTATCCCTGCTCTATATTGATTCCTTTATATAAGGAGGGACAGATACCAGGGTAAAACCCCTTAATAAAGAAGGGAGTTTTATATAGTAAGATGCTGGATGCTGGGTGCTGGATGCTAGGTGCGGGATACTGGGTGCTGTGCCTGGATGCTGGATACTGGATGTCAGATGGGGAACAGTGCCTGCAGGACTGCCCCCTTAAAAGCGACCCATCCAGTATCTAGCATCCAGTATCTAACTTCCAGTATCCAGCATCTCGTATTCCATGCCCCAGCGGGGCATTTTGTGGGTAGATAAATTTTAAAAATAGGGGTTGACGTTC
>JAOQAL010000744.1 GCA_025963615.1 Chitinophagaceae bacterium
CTGATCACCGGCCTGTGTTGGTGGAAGTGGAAAAATAAATAGCAGGTAGCCTTATCTACGCAAATCGCAAAAAAACCACCCCGTACAATTACAGGAAATAGGGCAATGTATTTGCTAAGGAGAAAGAAGACAATAAAGATGCAGCTGTAAAGCCTGGTGCGGAAGGACCGGTAAAAGCGCTATCAATTCTTTTGCTATTCGCTTATGCATCTATTTTTCATCAAGCTCTATCCACACAGGGGCATGGTCACTTGTTTTTTCCCAGCCACGAACAAAGAGGTCAACACCGGCAGCACGCAATTGTTTTTCAATGGCAGGGCTAAGCAAAAAATGATCTATCCGCAATCCTGCATTACGTCCATAGGCATTGCGGAAATAATCAAAGAATGTATAGATCACATCGGTAGGATATAGTTTTCGTATGGCATCCGTCCATCCCTGTGCTGCAAGATTATGAAAGGCAGCACGAACTTCAGGACGAAACAATGCATCATCCACCCATCGCTCAGGTTTATAAACATCAAGTTCCGTCGGCATCACATTAAAGTCGCCGGTTAATACAACACGTTTACCTGATGCAATAAGTTCGGCGGCGTGTGCAGTTAATCTTTCAAACCAGCGAAGCTTATACTCCAGCTTTGGCCCCGGTGCCGGGTTGCCATTAGGCAGGTAAAGGCAGCCGATAATAATATCATTTACGATGGCTTCAATATAGCGGCTGTGACTATCTTCAGGGTCACCCGGCAACACCCGCCGTATCTCTACCGGTTGTGCATTGCGTGCAAGAATAGCAACACCGTTCCAGCTTTTTTGACCATGCCATATAGCATGGTAACCTGCGTCATTTATCGCCTGCAACGGAAATTTTTCTTCCGGGGCCTTTAACTCCTGCAGGCACACAACATCTGGTGCAGTTTCATTTAACCAACGCAGAAGCACAGGTAATCTTCCATTAACTCCGTTTACATTATAGGTTGCTATTTTCATGCTCCTGGTATTTATATTTTAGAAAATATTAAAGTGGAATGTTTATCTCACCAAAACCTAAGTTGGTTTAGCGCTATGCAAAATAAGAAATGTGTGGTATAAAAATAATTTTGACCCCATGCGGAAGCAGATTATTCTTTGTGTTACCTATAATCTAATCATTGCAGATCTCTAAAATATATTTTATCTTTCTCTACAGCTAAATAAAAAAATTATGAAGATCATTTTACTCTTAGCTTTCACTTTATTTTTTTACGGTAACTCTATATCCCAATCAAAAATTACGATCACCGTAAACGGAAAGCATGACGAGATACTGGGATACACAATGGACCCTGACGGCACAGGAAATAAAGAGAGCATCAGCCTTTTCGGCGGAATGCAAAATCTAACTTCGGTATTGCAGATGTCTTACTTCGGTGCTTCACCCATAAGTACAATGATCATTTCAATTACAGGCGCTACTACAGCCGACAATGCACTGATAACCTTAACCAACGTAACGGTATATGCTCTTAAGCAGTATGCATCCAATTATACAAATGGCACTTTTGCTATTTCCTCATCCGGAAATATAAATACCGAGATAAAATGCAAATTTCAAAAAATGATGATTGAACAGGGTGGCTCAAATAAAGTTCCCATCACTGATGCCGGCAGCCTGGTAATGGATAATAAGGCTGCGCAAAAATGGGAGATACAAACGGACTCAAGTGTTACAGGCATTGGTGGCAAAGTAACTATGCAGTTGCCTAAGGGAGAAAGTTATTCAACACACATAAAATTTTACCCGGCAGGTGATACAAAAAAAATCGTGGCAAGTTGGTTTGGGAATAACCATGCTAATCTTTTACCCGGCTTATATGATGTAGTAGTTGATGATGAATATACAATTAAGAACGTTCCTGTAGAGGCAGGTAAACAAACACGTTTGAAAATGGGAATTTTTAAGGTGAGCAGTTATGGCAGTATACAAATTGAGAGCAGTGATCATCAAAAATTTTCCGCCGGCGGCCCTTTCTCAAAACTGTTGCCCGAAGGAACTTATTATATCAATGGAAGAAAAGAAACTCCTGTTGTGATAAAAGATAAAACCGTAACAAAGTTGTAGTGAAACGGGGTTGGCAAGATCACCGGCGGAAGGAAAACTTAAATTTCGTAACTTTCAGTTACAGGAATCCACCATGAAAAAGAAATTATTCATTTCAATTTTTTCGGTTGCATCTATTTTCATATTATCATTTACAGGTAAAGAATATCAAAAAAACATAAGATCTGTAAACAGGTTTACAACAGACACACTTTTTTATATGTGCCAGGTAATGCCCGGCCCCGAAGTAGCAGCCCTATCTCCATTTGGTAACCCGTTTAAAAGTGTTGAACCTCATGACCAGATGGATGGCTATACCGGTTGCCATTATTATTTATCATCAGATGATGATTACCCGCAGGTAGATATTACACTCACCGATTTTGGCACAGCAGCAGAAGCCCGGGTTAGTTACAATATATGGGTTGAAAGTTTTCATGAGACATTTGGAAGAAATCCCGACACGATCACGGGGCTGTGTGATATAGCCGGTTTTGCAGGCAATGCCGATCCTGCCTTGTGCGATATATGTGCAGTGGTGGCCCTTTCGGGCCGCTATAGAATTACGGTTGGCTTTAAAGGTTATTACAGTAAAATAACGGCAGACCAGAAAAAAACTTCCGGTATCAATATTGTAAAAGCGCTTTTACGTAAAGAACCGTTCTTGGTAACTAAAAAATAGAATTAACCACAGGGCAGGATTGACCTGTCATCTGCCTCTTTATTTTTTTGTTTACAGGAATAAATTATACATTTAGTTTTTGATCCCCCCTACCGATTACTTTTTACCCTTATTTATTTACTTTAAAAAAAAAATTGTAATGAAAAAATTGAAACTTTTATCGGCAGGTGCTGTAGCGCTTGTTATGCTCTTTTCTTCCTGTGGTGGGAATGAAGACAAAACCACTGACACCACTACTGCTACTGACACTACAGCAACTACTACAACCCCCACAACCACTGAATCAACAGTTGACACCATGCCGCAAAACATCCTGATCGTATGGCATAAGGTGGGTAATTTTGCAAAATGGAAAACATCTTATGACGCACATGACTCTACACGGTTAGCCTACGGCATACATAATTATGTTATAGGGCGTGAGGTTGATGACAGCAATATGGTACTGGTAGCAACTAAAGCAGATGATATTGCCAAAGCGAAAGCATTTACTAAAGACCCAAGCCTGAAGGCAGC
>JAOQAL010000807.1 GCA_025963615.1 Chitinophagaceae bacterium
TACCATTGCCGGAAATGCAAAGGGAAAAATTTCAATTGAAGATGATGGTGTTCCCCTGACGAAAAACATAAATCTGCCCGCCACAGGGGGTGAAAAAAAATGGCAACCAATAGAAATAAAAAAAGTATCATTCAATGCCGGAGTTCATCACCTGCGCTTCATAGCAGACAAAGGCGGATTTAACCTGAAAGAAATATCATTTTGAAGCTTAGAGAAAGCTGCGAGCTGCTAGCTATGAGCAGAAAGCTGCAAGCTGCAAGCTATGAGCTGCGAGACTGAAGTAAGTTACAGAACTGCAGGTCTTGAAGCTTGCAGCTCACAGCTCGAAGCTTCTACTGAACTATAGGTCTTGAAGCTTGAAAACAGGCTGTGATCAAAGATTTTTTTCATCCGCTTTCATAATTGCAGTAAATGAATAGAAGATTATTTAATTAGAATGGCTACCCACCTGCAATAAAAATTTGGAAGCTTTAATTCAAATAAAGTACATGGCAAAGTTCTTTGACATTGCAGGTATTAACTCTTATTAACATATTGTCTTTCAGCAGTTAAAAAAATCATTTATTTTTTGCATGATATTTGATTGTGCGTTTGTGTGCATTACATTTGTAATGATATTATTGTGCTCTTGGCTAACGTATTCTCATTTTTTCACAATTAACCACATAGCGAGAATGCCGACCCAAGAGCAATTTTTTTACAACCTTTCCTAACGGTATGCACAACCACCAGCACTCTACCGCTATACTTATAGATGGGGGATTTTTCTTAAAAAGAAATAGCGCCCTTGTTTCAAAAACACACAAGCAGAACAAGTCGTAAATAATCTTTATACTTATGCTCATAGACATGTTGAAGGCAACCATTTATATCGTATTTTTTATTACGACTGTGTTCCATTTGAAAAAAAAGTACATAATCCAGTTAATAAGAAAGTATTTGACTTCAAGACCACCACTCAGTACAAGTTTAGAATGGAACTATTTGAACAACTAAAGAAAAAAAGGAAAATGGCTTTGAGATTAGGACTTATAAAAGACTTCTTAACCGGCAAAATAAAAATAACAGATATAAAGGAACCGGATGTCATATATGACCTAAGGCAAAAGGGTATTGACATGAAAATAGGAGTTGATATCGCTTCTCTGGCACTAAAGAAATTTGTATCTCAGATTGTGCTAATCTCTGGAGATGCAGATTTTGTTCCTGCCTCTAAGTTGGCACGGCGGGAGGGGATTGATTTTATATTAGATCCCATGTGGAACCCTATTGACGATTTTTTATTTGAGCACATTGATGGTTTAAAATCTACATGTCCGAGACCAAAATGGCAGCCTAAAAAATAATAAAATTTTACTTTAAGTCTCTGCAACGAAAACCTAAAAATTTCGTACAGTGAGATAGAACTTGAAAAATAAATTATGGAACTTGGTATTTATACCTTCGCAGACCTTACACCTGATGCCGCTACAGGAAAAACTATCAGCGCATATCAACGCATCCGTGACCTGATGGAAGAAATTGAACTTGCCGAACAGGTGGGACTGGATGTTTTCGCTATTGGAGAACATCATCGCCCTGATTTCATAGCCTCTGCGCCTGCGGTAATATTGGGAGCCGCCGCGGAAAAAACAAAAAAAATCAAACTCTCCAGTGCGGTTACTGTATTAAGTTCGGATGACCCGGTAAGAGTATTTCAGGCTTTTGCCACGGTAGATCTATTATCCGGTGGCCGGGCAGAGATTATGGCCGGCCGGGGTTCTTTTATTGAATCATTTCCCTTATTTGGTTATGACCTGGATGACTATGATGAACTTTTTTCCGAAAAACTCGAACTTCTTATTCAATTGAATGAGAAAGAAAAAATTATCTGGAGAGGTAAGCATCGCTCATCTATTAACAATCAGGGCGTTTATCCAAGACCATTTCAAAAAAAATTGCCTGTCTGGATAGCCGTGGGCGGCACTCCTGAATCTGTTGTGCGGGCTGGGAAACTTGGGCTACCCATGGCATTAGCCATTATCGGCGGTGAGCCTGCCCCATTTGTCCCCATGGTTCAGCTGTTTCGTGAAACGGCAAAAAATGCCGGTCACGATATTTCTACCCTGGGTATGGGAATTAACTCTCATACTTATATTGCCGATACTTCACAACAGGCAGCAGACGAATTTTATCCATCCTATGCTGAAGCTATGACCCGGATTGGCCGTGAACGTGGATGGCAGGGTATGAACCGAAAACAATACGAAATCATGCGCTCTGCGCAAGGATCTTTATTAGTAGGAAGCCCTCAACAGGTAATTGATAAAATTCTTTACGAATATGATTTATTCCGTCACAACCGGTTTCTTGCACAAATGAGTGTAGGCACTATGCCCCATGCTAAACTCATGCGCTCCATTGAATTATTTGGAACCAGGGTAGCGCCGGTAATAAGAAATGAAACTCAACAGGGGAATCCAGTTAGTTAAACTTTGCGGCCGCCATGGAAGGAAGCCTTCATAAAGAAAGGGCTTGTAGAAACAAGCCCTGACCATTAAACCTTATCCTATGAAAATTCCATAGAAAGATAAAAATATTTTTTAATATATAAAATAAAAAACCAAAAAAAATAACGTTGCTCAACAGCCGAAGAATACGATCCCGACCGGAAACATTCAATTTAAAGGCGATTTCTACCGTTTTGCCGCCGGATTAATTGAATGACACCGGCCTTCCCCACCACTCTTTATGTGTCCTCTTCACACTTATTTCTCTGGGAGTATTGCCTGGACTTTCAGGCAAACAAAATTGTAATAATAAGGCTATCGCCTCAGCTTCCGGCTGCCCCATCCCCTACCAGGCATGAACAGCCCTTATTCTCTTACTTGCGGCTCCATTCATTTTTTCATTTCCGTTGTCAAAAACAGGATCTACACTGCAACCATTAGTATTCCTTTTTTTTCAGGACTTTTACCCAGCCAGGTTTAAAGATTTTCGTTTACCCCAGCTACCAATTGGGCAAGTTTGATTTCACCTCAAAATCCATCAGGGAAGAACTGAAGATTAAAACGGTTCTATATCATCGGATCGGAAGATTTACTGAAGTCAAAGACCATTTACGGAAAGAGATTAAATTAAAAAACTGAAATAATTCAGCCATTACTGTTTAATTTTAACCTGATGGAAAACATCGTTAAAATCCTATCGGTTATAAATGTAACGCATAATGTGAAATGCTTTCGTTTATCTAAACCAAAAGGATATCGTTTTGAACCGGGACAGGCTACAGAAGTTTCCATTAAGAAACCGGGATGGGAAGAAGAAAGACGTCCTTTTACATTCACGAGTCTCAATGCCTGGGATTACCTGGAATTTACCATCAAAATCTATACAGATCATCCCGGCGTAACGAACGAGTTGAACAAGCTGGTGGTGGGGGACGAACTTATTATAAGAGATGTGTGGGGCGCTATCGCCTACCAGGGTGAAGGTTATTTTATTGCTGGCGGTGCCGGCATCACTCCTTTTATTGCTATACTACGCCAGTTACACAACGATAACCTGATAAAATCCAACCAGCTGTTCTTTTCCAATAAGACCGCCCAAGATATTATCCTTCACAACGAATTGGACAATATCCTAAGATCAGGAGCCCATTATATTCTGACCAAAGAAGACAACCCTCTTTATACAACAGGATTTATAAATAAGGATTTTTTACTCACCCGGATTACTGATTTTACAAAACCATTCTATATCTGCGGTCCTGATAAAATGGTGGCGGATATTTCAACGATCGTTGCAGAGCTAGGCGCCAGTTCGGAACAAGTCATTTTTGAAAAATAAAAACTTTAACGTGATTTTAAAACCCACTGTATTATGACAACAGGACATTCAAAAAAACATCTCTCTTTCTTTTTTTCATTTGTTATCATTACAATCAGTTGCCATCATAAAATATCTTCCCAGGCCAGTGAAGTTTTATTTCAATCAACAGATTTTACAGCGGAGAATCTTTTCTCCGCTAATATTGAAGGGCCCGCCTTCGATAGTAAAGGAAATCTTTTTGTGGTCAATTATGGCAAAGATGGAACCATTGGCAAAGTAAACAGCGATGGCAGTTGCGAATTATACGTCACGCTGCCGGAAGGTAGTATTGCCAACGCCATCAAATTCAACCGGAATGGCGATATGTTGCTGGCTGATTTTCCAAAGCATAATGTGTTGAAAGTAGACAAGCAGACAAAACAGGTAACCGTATTTTGTCACAATGATTCTTTTAGTCAGCCCAATGATCTTTGCATTAACCGTCAAGACCAGTTGTTCGCTTCGGATCCCAATTGGAAAAAGGGCACCGGGCAATTATGGCGCATCGACCCGGATGGAAAATCCATTTTACTGGAAGGCAATATGGGCACTGTCAATGGCATTGAATTAAGTCCTGACGAAACCATTTTATATGTCAATGAAACTGGTGCCGGTGGCCGTAAAATTTGGAAATACGCTGTTGATCCCGCGGGCAATATTTCAAACAAAACCAGGTTCGCTGATTTCAATGATTTTGGTTTTGATGGAATGAAATGCGACAGGCAAGGAAATCTTTACATCTGCCGGTATGGAAAAGGAGTCATTGCCGTTTTATCCCCGCAAGGAAAATTGATAAGGGAAGTGCCGCTCAAGGGAAAATCCTGTAGCAATCTTGTTTTTGGGGGGAAGGAAGGCAGATCCGTTTATATAACTTTACAGGACAGGAAAGGAATGGAAACATTCCGCAATGACATACCTGGTAAAAGCTATTAGTTACTACAAACGTTTGCGTTCGGGGTTTTTCTTTAAAATCTTCATTTGACTGAATCTATTTAATTAATATAGATTATTTTAGGCAGGCGATAAGCTGGTGATTTATCATCGGTTTTCTTGCTGGGAACCCTGGTATCCTTCGAATTTTGGATTGATCCGTCCCTCCTGGTCTTGTAATTTTTTAAACATTTATATAAATAATAAACCATGCAAACACAACGTAGATCTGTATTAAAAAAAATGCTGGCTTCTGTCGCAGGGCTGGCAGGATTTGGATTAGCTGCCAAAGCAATGGACCCATCCGCTCCTGAAAAAGAAGCAAATAATATCGTTTATGATCAGGAAGTCCCTTTATTTTCAGGTCATACTAAATTTGGAGGTCTTGTGTATATAGCTGGAAAGGGAGCCCATTATGCCGGAGACATTAAGGCTCATACAGATACTGTATTAAAAGAACTGGAAAAAGAATTGGTGTTAGCCGGTTCATCAATGGAAAAAGTTTTGAAGGTAACGGTATTCCTGAATGACATTGCTGATTACAAAGGCATGAATGAAGTGTATAAGGGCCGCTTTGGAAAAAATCCACCGGTTCGTACAACCGTAGCTGTTGCAAAGGGTGGTGTCCCTGGTGATTCGCTGGTGGAAATGGACTGCATCGCCATGCTTTAAGATACTGCATCCTTTTCCCAAATGACGTATTGCTTGCTACAACAAAACAAACTCAAACGCTTATGAAACGCAGAGATATAATAAAAGGTCTCACGGTTTTACCTTTTGCAGGGGGGATCGCCGGAAGTATTTTCCCGTATCAATCTGTACTCGGTGCACCTTCCCCGGTAACGCGCGACCTTTTCAAAGAACTGGGTGTGCGCACCTTTATTAATGCAGCCGGCACGTATACATTCATGACCGGTTCTTTAATGCATGACTATGTAATTGACACCATCAAAACGGCTTCCAAAGAATTTTGTTTACTGGATGATCTGCAGGATAAGGTCGGAGAAAAAATCGCCGCTATGGTTCATGCTGAAGCAGCGGTAGTCACCTGTGGCGCATTCTCAGGATTAACGCTTGGGTTGGCAGGAATCTTAACCGGCACCGATGTCAATAAAGTAAAACTGCTGCCGCAACTGGAAGGCAGCGGCATGAAATCTGAGGTAATCGTGCAGAAAGCCCATTCCATTGATTATAACCATGCATTGACCAACACCGGTTGTAAAATGGTTGAAGTGGAAACGGTGGCTGATGTAGAAAAAGCGATCAATGAGAAAACTGCGATGATGTTCTTCCTGAACATTGAAGCCGATAAGGGAAAGATCATGCATGAAGAATGGGTAGCCCTTGCAAAGAAGAATAAAATTCCTACCGGTATCGATATTGCCGCTGATGTGCCGCCGGTTTCAAACCTCTGGAAATTTCATGAACTGGGTTTTGATTTCGTCGTAATATCCGGAGGTAAAGCTATCAGGGGACCACAAAGCGCCGGCTTACTGATGGGTAAAAAAGATATTATTGCCGGCGCCCGTTTGCATATGCCGCCCCGCGGATTTAATATTGGCCGCGGCATGAAAGTAAATAAAGAAGAAGTATTGGGGATGTATGTTGCGCTGGAACATTACCTGAGTTATGACCATGATAAAGAATGGAAAACCTGGGAAAATAATATTGCAGTTATTGAAAATGCTGCGAAATCGGACCGGGTCGATACAACAATAATATTTTTACCCCCATTAGGAAACATTACGCCAACCCTGGAAATATCCTGGAGCAACCCCGGCGTTAAATCGAAAGATCTGCAGGAAAAATTGCGGTATGGCAGCCCTTCCATAGAAGTCATGAGTCATCAAGATAACAGTATTATTATTACCGTCTGGGTCATGAAGCAGGGCGAAGAAAAGATAGTGGCCAGAAGATTGAAAGAAGAACTTACGGCTATTTTAGGGTGATGATTTCCGTTAGCTTACCTCTAATATCAATAACGATTGAATTACAAGATACCAACTGCTGTTTTACAGGCAAGCTGCATAGCTATCTTATTTGCTGTGGCACTTACCGGATGTAAATCCGGGACGAAACCGGAGGAAGGCTGGAAAGCGCCTCCTGAAGCGGACCGTTTATTCAACCCGCTTCAGAATTTATTGCTGGCAGAAGAAAAAGGTAAAGAATTATACAACGTTTATTGCTGGTCCTGTCATGGCACCAACGGCTATGGGGATGGAGCTGCAGGCAATGCCCTGGGACAAAAACCCGCTAACTTTCATGATGAACGGATAAAAAAACAAAGGCAGGGTGCGCTGTTCTGGAAAATAACTAACGGTAAGGGCAATATGCCGCCTTTCAAAGACGCGTTAACAGAAGAACAAAGGTGGCAGCTGGTCACCTATGTCCGCAAATTTTCTGAAAAACCCGAAGGGCCGGTAAAGTCTCCGAAAGCATTGCGACCTGGCATTGAAATAACGCACGTTATGAATGTAGAGCCGCTCGCGGTTCGCATCTTACAGAATACGGCTACCGGTGATTTATATTATACCACATTCGACGGCGATATCTACCGGATAAAAAATTTGACTGGTAAAGAACCCGCTTCGGTTAAAATATTATCTGCGAAAGATCATGGAATTAGCCGGCTGCAGGGAGCCATTTTTAATAAGAATTCACTTTTCTTATGCGGCAACGTTGATACCAATAATAAGAAAGTTACCAGTGGCAGGATGGTCCGCTTTGAATTGCAGGATTCGGTGCCCGCTCAAATGTCGGTAGTATTTAACACCGTGCAATATGGCGCCAACAAAACCATCTATGATCATGGCTGGAATGCCGTAGCTATTAGTCCCGATGGCAAATACATCTTCGTAAACAGCGGAGCCAGAACAGATCATGGAGAAATACAGGATAATGGCGGCCTGTTCCCCAATGCCAGAGACAATGCCTTGACCGGAAAAATCTTCAGGATCCCCATCGATGCAAAGAACCTGTTACTGACAGATGATCTGTCAAAATTAAAAGCCGATAGTTTATTATACGCCCAAGGCATCCGCAATGCCTATGATATGGCTTTCGATGCCGGCGGTAATCTCTTTGCCGTCGTCAATTCATCGGATTATGACAGCCCTGAAGATATGTTCTGGGTAAGACAGGGACATCATTATGGTTTTCCCTGGATCATGGGTGGCATTGAAAATCCACAACAGTACCCGGGCTGGCAACCTAATCCGGATACCGATCCTTTTATTAATAAATTTTCGCATTCCTGGCAGGTAAAATATTATTACAATGATTCTACGTTCCCCAAAAGACCAGCTGGTGTAAAATTTTCGGCAGGAGTGCAGAATATAGGTCCTGATGCCAATGAATACAGAGGTCACTCAGGCAAAATACAGGACGGTGATTCCACCGGTGTTACAGTCAGTACGTTCACCGCACATTCATCGCCCCTGGGACTATTTTTCGATGTTAAGAATGTATTGGCCGGCGATTTTAAGGGAGATGGTTTTGTTATCCGTTATTCGCTGGGATCAAAAGAAGCCATGATGGGATCGCTTACCAAAGAAGGTTCCGATCTGTTAGATCTTCATTTAACGTATGACCAGGCGATGGATAATTATATTGTTAAAACAACCCGTATCGTGGACGATTTCACAGAACCAACGGATGCTGTGATGATCGGAAATGAAGTATATATAATCGAATACGGGGGCCGGGGTGGGCATATCTGGAAAATCAGTTTACCGAAAGAAAAGGGTCAAAAAAATAAATCCGGAACCCTGAAAAAAAAATAAAATGAAAAAAATAATTTTATCAATTTACCTGGCGCTGGGCTATAGCCTGGCGTTCTGTCAGCCGTATAATATTGTAATTAAAGATGGCCATGTCATTGATCCGAAAAATAATATTGATGCCGTTATGGATATCGCGGTCAATGAAGGGAAAATTGTCCAGGTTGGTAAAAATATAGATATCCGGCAGGCCACACAGGTTGTGAATGCAAAGGGCTTTTACATTACACCGGGACTTATTGACATTCATTGTCACAATTTTTTTGGCACCGAGCCCGATCATTATCTCAGTAATGGGCTGGTAGCCGTAGCACCGGATGGATTTACATTCCGTGTGGGGGTTACTACCGTAGTAGATGCCGGAGGCTCTGGCTGGCGGAGCTTCCCTGTTTTCAAAAAAAATATAATTGACAACTCACAAACACGGGTACTCGCTTTGCTGAATATTGTAGGCGAAGGGATGCGCGGAGGCGCGTATGAACAAAGCACCAATGACATGGACAGCAAAATGACGGCCTTGGTGGCCAAAGCAAATCCAGGGGTGGTAGTAGGTATTAAAGTGGCTCATTTTGAAGGCCCTGAATGGACACCTGTTGACAGGGCGGTAGAGGCGGGCAAGATCGCGGATATTCCTGTCATGATCGATTTTGGGGGTAGCAATCCCCCACTGTCCATCGAAGAACTATTCATGAAGCATCTTCGCACCGGGGATATTTTCACCCATTGCTTTGGACAACTAAAAACAAGAGAGTCTATTGTAGATACCATTACAAAACAAGTAAAGCCCTTTGTACTGGAAGCAAGAAGAAAAGGAATTGTGTTTGATGTCGGCTACGGGGGAATAAGTTTTGCGTTTTCACAGGCGATACCGGCGATAAAAAATGGTTTTTATCCAAACTCAATCAGTACCGATCTTCATGGTGGCAGTATGAACAATGCTATGAAGGATCAACTGAATGTGATGT
>JAOQAL010000814.1 GCA_025963615.1 Chitinophagaceae bacterium
TATTTCCGTACAACCTGCGGCTACCAGGTCTTCGAGCTCTTTGCGTATAAAGGGTAATAAAGCTTCAGTCACTGCGTACCGGTCTTTATATTTTTCATTAGGCAGTAAACGACCGCTTAACGTATAAGGTCCGGGAACACTTGCCTTCAATATGGGCCCCGCTGGTGCTAGTTTTTTTAAGCGCAAATATTCTTTCACCACACCTAAACCGTTGGGAGCGGTTAAGTCATTTAAAATATTATTTTTCCCGCGTTGATCATGCGCCGCCGGTCCGAATTTTCTTGTTTCGTTTTCATTATTCTCAATCCCCTTTATGTATCCATAAAAAGATAAATTAAAATCCAATCTCGTTTGCTCGCCATCTGTTATTACATCCAATCCGGCAGTCACCTGGTCATGAATAGCAGCAATTACGGCATCGTCAATCAATTCCTCAACATCTGCCGCTCCAAACTGGTTCAGGTTTTTCGATGAAAATTCAAGCCACCCCGGAAAAGGATAGCTGCCTATTACGGTTGTGCGTATGGGTATTTTTTGCATAATTTGTTTTTATTAAACGCGGTCCTGTTCAAAAATAATCTTTCCTTACCATGAAATGTAATCATGTTACCTTATACAGCCTTAGTTCATAAAGGAATAAAGCTTCTGTGGATTGGTAAAAAATAATTTTTCAAAAAAGCTACCAAGCCCTCTTTTTTCAAGCTCCTGCCTGAATACGGTAACCAGGAAAACCAATCCCGGTTGCCCGCCGTAGGATTTCCAATAGGTGTTTCTTGCCATATCCATACCGATCACAATTCGATCTCCGTATTGTGACAATAAATTTTCAAGTAAGGTGTAGGTCCAGTTATCTTCTTTTGTTTTCCAACGGAAATGGCTGTCGTATTCCACGTAGACCCCTGTTTGCATCAGTTCTTTATGGTAACCAAGGTCTTTTTGTTTGTCTACATGCGATAAAACAACATGGCTGAGATCGGCACCCAGTTTTTGGAATAATCGCACCTGCTCCAGGGCCTGATTGCCACTATTGGTATGCGTTAGTACCGGAGCCCCGGTTTCAAGATGGGCATTTACCACCGCTTCAAAAATTTTATGCTGGTGTGCCGTAATCTTCTCATCGCCTGTAGCCAGTTTTATCAAGCCTGCTTTATGGATTGTCCGTTTTACAAGCGGACAATTGTAATCATATTCATCAATTCCTGTGGTTATATCCTTTATGAATAGATCAGTCAGTTCAGTGGTTGACAAATGATAACGCCAGTGATTGGGCGGGTAATAGATTTCAAGATGTATACCGGTAGGAGCTATAATATTCACTTTTGAATTACGGGATACTTCAGCCAGTTTCAAAACGTTTCTGCCGCAGGCAGCGGGCATGGTATCCACGAGCGTCCGGCCACCGTGGTGATAGAATTCACGCAGTTCTGCCGTAATCAGAGCGGTATCATTTAAAATAAAATCCGGGTTGGTTACTGTTGAAAAACCTTCTTCAATGACTACATGTTCATGTGAATAGGTCAGGCCCATTTTATCGGGTGGTATATCCCCCAGCACAGTTCTTACAAAGGACATAGTAAAAGTTATGTTTTTGTCTTTTTGCTGATAAAATTATTTTTCCAGCCCGCCCGGGACGTATCTGCCGGTGAAACGGGTGACTCCAAGACCTGTCCAAGCTTTACCAGGTCATTTCTTAATGTCTCAATAGCTATGTCGTTTGCGCCGCAATCTTTTTGCAATGATTGTATAGCAGCGAGGCCCGCAGCCTGACCCATACTCATAGTCTGCGCCATAGAGCGACAGGAAGCATGTGCGTCATGTGTAGCCGAAAAACAACGGCCCACCACCCACGTCAAATTATTTCCGGCAGGAACAATCGTTCCGTAGGGAACACCATATATACCGGCGCCGGGAATATATTCCCAATAGGTTTCATCCTGCCCGTCTTTGCCTTTCCGGTGATCTTCAATCGGGGCGCCACAAAGCAATATAGAAGAATCTGGTATGGCACCCGTAAGACATTCCTCCTTGGTAAGCCGGTGTTCGCCATATACCCTGCGGGTTTCCCGTACACCTATCTGATGTGATAAGCCGATAATCTTCGAATCTTCATATCCGGGAATCTGATCGCGAAAAAAATCTTCATATACAAAGGCCTGCCTGCGGCCTTCTATTTCCGCTTTTGTTAATTCCTCAATTTTTAATGCACTGAGATCCGTAACTTTTACCGCCACAGTCGAAATACATTTGGGCTGGCACATTTCATGTGCTGAACCCTCCTTCCTCGGCAATAGATGTGTTTTGTTTTCAAAAGCGGTTCCCATTTTTTCCTTCAGCATTTTATTACCGCCTGCCTTTTCAAATTTCTGCTGATCCACATTGCACATCCTGAAAGTCGTTGTCATACTTTGTGCCGGTTCTTTTTCTCCTGCCAGTTCAAACCCGCAACCAGCGAGGTAACAAAAGTCCGCATCACCGCTTGCATCAATCACCCTTTTGGTTTTTATCTTATAAAAACCCGATTTATTCCAGAAAATACCGGTCACCCGTTCCTTTTCCTCCTGTACTACCTCTACTAAAGAAGTATGCAGTAAGTATTGTATTCCCGCTTCTGTTATCAACCGGTCCCATACCCGTTTTAAACGTTCCGGGTTATAATTCACACCCGTACCGGCCCCATAGGTATTAGGGCGCAAAAAAATATCGTCGGTTTTGTCCAGTTCATTTACTACGGTATCCGGCAACCCTCCAACAATTTTCCTGGACACGGTACCCGGTGTAAAAAAACCATAAAAAGTATCCAGCATTTGTGTAGAAGTACCTCCAGGGAATCCATACCGCTCAACAAGCATTACATGAAAACTCTTTTCCCTGGCAGCAGCCAACGCTGCGATACAACCTGACGAACCGGCGCCAATCACCAGCACATCAGTTTCGGCCAGCAAAGGAATTGTATGATGATTAAACAAGTTCACTACGATCGGATAATTTATTTACCTGCATTTTTATACAACTCAGCCAACCGGTGCGCATGTTCGTCATAGGCGCTCTCAAATAATTCGGTTGCCTTTTCGTTGCCAACCAAAACGCCGGCGGTTAGTACTTTAGGCGGAGATCCGGCTTCTGTCAATAAGCTGGCGACTTCTGCCTTTATGCTGTTCACAATCATCACACCCCCCACAGTGGAGCCAGGAGAAACCGGAGTTGCCAGTCCGGGTATCGTTATCATAGAATCTCCAACCGGTGCGCCGCTATCTAATATCAGGTCTGCAAAGTCTCCCAGTTTTTTTTTATCCGCTCTTTTACTGGTACTTTTTTCCATATGATCTTTTGTAACCAGCGCTACCACTTTTATTTTCTTCCGTTGAAATAATTCGGCCATTTCGATGGGCACGATATTGCAACCGCTGGATGAAATAACCAATGCGGTATCTCTTTCATCCAGCCCGAAATTCCGAAGAATACGGTCAGCCAACCCCGTTACATTTTCCAAAAACATAGCCTGTCGTTGCCCATTGGCTCCTACTACATTATTATGATAGGTGAGTGATAACTCAACAATGGGATTGAAACCCGGAAAAGATCCATAACGTGGCCACATTTCTTCAGCCATGATCCGGCTATGCCCACTGCCAAATACATGTACCATCCTGCCTTGTAAAATAGTTTGCGAAAACCATTCCGCTGCCAGTTTAATTTGCGTTTGCTGTCTTTTTATTTTTTCAATAATTCCAGCACAGTTTTCTAAATATGTTTCCGTTAAATTCATGCGTATATTTTTAAATAACTCCCTTCAGGAATTAACTGTTTCTCCAGCAAAACAGGCTGCACCTATAGCTCCTGCCATATCCCCAAAAGCCGCTTTTATAATTTCCGTTTTGTGTCCCCCGATCCGCCATTCGTATAACGATAAAAAACTTGCGAGCGGCTCAAATAAATCTTTTCCAGCTTCCGTAATGCCTCCACCCAATACTACACATTCGGGTGATAAAACATTTGTAACCGATGCAATACCGATGGCCAGTTTACGGACCGAAGTTAGCCATACCGAGTGCGCCCAGTAATCTCCTGCCCGGTATGCTTCCAGAAGTTCATGGGTTGATTGAAATTTTCCCAGTGAACGTTTTTGAATAGTCACATTCCCTATTGCATTTTCCAGGCTGCCTGGCATCCCTGTTACATCCTGCTCACCATCCGAATCAACCACCATATGTCCTATATGACCCGCTTTATGAAAGGCACCCTGGTAAGGTTTTCCTTCAATCAATAGGGCTCCCCCTACACCGGTTCCCAGGGTGAGCATAGCAACATTTTTTTTATTTTTCGCAACACCTAATCTTGCTTCCGCCATTAATGCTGCTACCGCATCATTTAAAATCCGGACCGGTTGTTGTAAAAACGCAGACCAGTTAAAATTTTCCAATCCCTGCAAACGGCCCGGCATGTAAGCAATAGCAGTATTGTCTACGTTTGGAATGCCGGGAGCCGAAATTCCAATGACTATTCTTTTTGAATTTGAAAAAGTATATAAGTCCTGAACCGTTTGTTTGACAGCATTTTTCCACATTAAATCATCCCCGTCATTCGTGGGCGTATAGCTCTGGTGCAGCGTTTTTCCAGCCGCATCCAATGCCACTCCTTTAATGCGGGTACCCCCTAAATCAATACCAATTGTAACCAATGACATGATAATTCAAAAATATTAATCAATTTAAAAATGCCCTGGTTTTCTCACCAGCATATATTATACACCCGATGTCACCATTAAAATTGCCCCTCACTGACACTCCATCCGCCGTCTACAGCGATAACCTGTCCAGTGGTGAACTTTGAAAGACCAGACATGAAATAAACGGCTAACCCATCAAGGTCTGCCGCGTCACCAATTCTTCCGCCATCCAGGGGTTGTTTAGTTTGAATATAAGCCTGGATCTTTTCATCACCCGCAGCTCTTTGCGCCATCGGTGTTTCAACCAAACCGGGCGCAATAACATTTACCCGTATATTATTCTTTGCATAATAGGATGCTATTGATTTGCTAAAACCAATAATGGCTGATTTAGCAGCCGCATAAGCATGTGTGGTAAAGTATTCTGGTGAAGGAGAATAGCCAAGCACAGAGCCCATATTTAATATGGACCCGCCATTCCCCAGTTGTAAAAATTTTTTTATAGCCGCCTGGTTCGATAACATCATCGATGTAAGATTTAATTCCATCGTTTTATTCCATCCATCCAGTGTCAATTCGTGCAACGGCCCGTCACCAAACTTTCTTCCACTGCCCCCTGCTACATGGTATAACCCATCAAAACCACCCCACTCCTTAATACAATAATCAATAGCTTTTACCGCTGTCTCCGCATTTGCCGCGTCAGCAGCTAATACTTCAGCATTTTTTCCCAACAGCTTCTTTGCAATAGCGGCACTATCGGTATTTCTTCCCACCACGATTACTTTAGCGCCATGGTTCACAAAAGTTTGCGCAGCAGATAACCCTAAGCCTGTGGTACCGCCAATGACAACTATTTTTTTATCTTCTAAAGTCTGATTGCTCACAGAAAAAATTTATACTGCCTGCTAATATAAAACTTTAACCCGGGTGTTGAATATTGAAAATTGAAGTTTAGTTATTTTTATCTGCTACTTCGCCTTTTTATCCTTTACTTCTGTTGTATCCGTTACCAGTACAGGAACTATATACCCGCCAGAATCTAATGTTGTTTTCGGAAACATTCTTCGCAAATCGGGCCATTCATTTTTGTCAACAGCAGACTGATAAAG
>JAOQAL010000829.1 GCA_025963615.1 Chitinophagaceae bacterium
GATATCAGCGGGGATTGATTGTAGCTGTTTTTTCGCTGATTGCGTTCATAATCGGGTTAGCAGCAGCTATGAAATTATCAGCTGTGGTAGCCAGTTATATTGGCGAAACTGTAAAAATTTCAGACCGGTGGCTGCCGGTAATATCCTTTGTGGCAGTATTTATTTTAGTAGCCTTATTGGTAAGGTGGGGTGCCAATATTTTGCAGCGAACCATAGAGATCACCTTGTTAGGGTGGGTAAACCGGATAGGAGGAATTATTTTTTATTGTGTATTGTTTATCACTGCATTTAGTGTTGTTTTGTTCTATGCATTGCAAATAAAAGTGCTGAACCTGGAAACTATCAACGCATCGGAAACCTGGCCTTTTATTCAGCCCTGGGGTCCCCGGGCAATCAATGGTTTCGCCGTAATAATCCCTGTTTTTAAAGATATGTTCGGGCAACTTGAATCATTTTTTGGTAATATTTCAGACAAGATAAGGTAGAGACGGCTTAAAAAATAGGTTATTGCTAATCAATTCCATAGCATTTTTGCCCCAAATCTTTTATTTTAGCACATTAATAGTCACGGTCACAAAATGCAATACGAAATTAAACAACAGGACAAGTTCAGGTTTGTTGAGGAAGGTGAGGGTGAACCATTGATGCTATTGCATGGTTTATTTGGAGCTTTAAGCAATTTTGAGCCTTTAATTGAATTTTTCCGGCAACACAATAAGGTGATTGTGCCGCTGCTTCCATTGTTTGAATTGGATATCCTTCATACTTCCGTTGGCGGTTTAGCCAAATTTGTAAACAAGTTCATTGAAGCAAGAGGGTACAACAATATCCATTTAATGGGAAATTCACTTGGAGGCCATGTAGCGTTGATCTACGTATTAAAGCAGCCCGAGAAAATTAAATCAGTAATCCTGACAGGCAGTTCAGGCTTGTTTGAAAGTGGTATGGGGGATAGTTATCCTAAACGGGGGGATTATGAATATATCAAAACTAAAACGGAATTAACCTTTTACGACCCCAAAATAGCTTCAAAAGAACTGGTAGATGAGGTCTATGGGATTGTAAATAACCGCATAAAAGCAATTAAAATAATAGCGCTGGCCAAAAGTGCCATCCGAAATAATTTAGGGGAGGAACTCAATCAAATCAAACAACCTCCGTTATTGATATGGGGAAATAACGATTCTATAACTCCACCCTTCGTGGCACGGGAATTTAGTAAGTTAATCCCGAACAGCGAGTTGTATTTTATTGACAAGTGCGGACACGCCCCCATGATGGAGGCGCCGGAAGATTTTAACGCTATCTTACTTAAATTTTTGAAAAAACTCAGTGAACCTGCAACAGTAACCTGAATGAGGTTGTCTCACTGAAAAAAGGCCGCTATCCATGTTAACAAGAGACCTTCATACACAAGTACTTCCCTACCTTCACCTGCACGACAAGGTTTATCAGGCGTTGCAATTGATGAATGAAAGTCATGTTGCCCATTTGCCGATTGTTGATGGGGAAAAATTTGCCGGCCTGATCAGCGAGGATGACCTGCTCCAGGTGGAAAATGATAAAGTTGAATTGAAAGAACTGCAACAGTCTTTTTCAATGAGCAACGTAAGAGAAGATGAACATTTCCTGAAAGCGGTAAAGCTCGCAGTAGAAAATGGGTTTAGTGTAGTCCCGGTTGTAAATGAAGACAATGAAATAACCGGTATTGTAACCTATGCTGATTTATTAAAACAGGCTTCTGAATTTATGAATATCAATGATCCGGGTGGATTGCTGGTGCTGGAAATGGAAGCCAAAAATTATTCGTTTAATACAATCAGCCGCATTATTGAATCAAACGACGCACAGATAAAACAATTAAATACCACGACGGATCCCCAGACCGGGCAGATGCAGGTAACCATTAAAGTTGACAAACCTGAGATATCGGATATCATAGCCACTTTTCAGCGCTACGACTATAATGTGAAATATTATCTTGGCGAAGAGATGTATGAAAACGAACTGCGGAGTAACTACGATAACCTTATGAACTATCTGAAAATTTAAGACCCTCTTGGGACGATACGAACCATTAACATTTTTTTACCGTCAATTTAAGGAATTTGCCATCAGAGATTGAGTGATACAGTGTGTAAACAAATATCGCCTTGCATTTTTATTGTTACTTGCATCATGCTGCAGCATTACTGCCCAGGAGCAGGGTGCCGTTTCATTGCCTGGAACACAAGTCCCGCAACCAATGACCCGGGATACTACTTCCAGGGACGCTCCATTTATTGTCCGTTCTATCCTGATACAGGGGAACAGGAAAACCATGCCGCAGATTATACTGCGCGAAATACCTTTTAAACCAGGAGATCATTTCAAATTACAGGACCTCGTAAAGAAATTTGAAGATGCCCGTCGCCAGTTAATGAATACGGTCCTGTTTCATGAAGTAATTGTTGCCTTAAAAAGCCTCGATGGCTATAATGTGGATGTATTGGTAGATGTAAAGGAACGCTGGTATATTTTCCCCCTGCCTTATTTTAAAACAGTTGACAGGAACTGGAACCAATGGATTGTTGAAAACAAACTCAGCCTTACCCGGGTTAATTATGGCCTGAAATTACTGTACAATAATTTTACAGGCTATAATGACAAATTGAGAGTATGGGTCATAAACGGCTATACCAAACAGTTATCTTTCAATTATGACCGCCTTTATATTGACAAGAAATTGAAATGGGGTTTGAATGTGGGAATGGATATCGGGAAAAACCGGGAAGTAAATTACATGTCGGAAGATAACAAACAGGTTTTTTATAAAGACCCTGCCCGTTTCATACGGTCTTTTTACCGGACGAATGCGGAACTGACTTACCGCAAGGCTATTAAAACCAGGCATCGTTTTGGTATTGCCTACAATGAAGAACGGGTAAGCGATACGATAGTTAAATTAAACCCCTCCTATTTTAAATTTGGCCTTAATCATGTACGTTACATGGAATTGTATTATACCATGTCTTATTTTAACGTGGATTACATTCCGTATCCTACCAGTGGTTATGCAGCGGAAGTCACCTTGAATAAAAAGGGATTTAATAATGTCCTCAATCTATGGCAGCTTACCGTAAAAGGTTCAGCAACCTATACGATGCTTCCAAAGACCTATCTGAATCTTCGTGTCAATGGTATTTTAAAACTTCCGTTTCAACAGCCTTTCTATACCCGTCAGCTCATGGGTTACGGCGACCTGATTATGCAGGGTTACGAATACTATGTAATGGATGGCGTAGCAGGAGGTACCGTGGAAGCGGCTGTATCCAGAGAAATCTTTAATTTTAAAATTAATTTTCCCCCCAACAGATTCCGCAGTTCCGGCTATCTTCCCGTGCGCATCTTTGCAAAAATATTTGGTGATGCGGGTTATGTTCATAATCCACAACCAGACAATAATCCGTTGACGAATAAAATGCTTTATTCCGGCGGGTTCGGTTTGGACATTTTAACATTATACGATTTTACTTTAAAGCTGGAATGGTCGTTTAACCAGATAGGGCAAAACGGATTATATTTACATAACAGGACTTCAAGTTTCTAAATTGTCATCATGAGGGTAGCTATTTATAGTCGTACAATCGAAGAAAGTCATTACCCGGATGTACAATTGTTTTTCGATGAGCTGGATAAACAAAAGATTGAACCGGTTCTTTTCCACTCATTTTTTGAACAAATTTCTCATAAGATAGATTTACCGGCCTCCACTACTACTTTTTCACTTTCTGAGAACCTTACGGAAGAAATTGATTTTATCATCAGTCTCGGCGGGGATGGTACCTTACTTGACACGGTCACGCTGGTACGTAATAAGAACATTCCTGTCATGGGAATCAATTTTGGGAGATTGGGCTTTTTGGCCGGCATTGGCCGCAATGAACTTACAACAGCCGTAAAATCTGTAGGCAGAAGAACTTTTGTAATAGATAAAAGAACGATGATTCATGTGGATGCTAATTTGCCCCTGTTCGGAGACGTTCCATATGCCTTAAATGAGTTTGCCATTCATAAAAGGGACACAGAACCTATGATTAAAATTCATACTTATTTGAATGGTGAATTTTTAAATACGTACTGGGCGGATGGATTAATTGTCGCAACGCCAACAGGTTCTACCGGGTATTCTTTAAGCTGCAATGGGCCTATCGTTTTTCCTGAATCAGGCAGCTTTGTCATTACCCCGGTAGCGCCACACAATCTGAATGTAAGACCGATCATTGTTCCGGATGATAATATTATTTCATTTGAAATTGAAAGCCGTTCCGAACACATTATCTGTGCGCTGGATTCCCGGAGAGAAATTGTGAGTAAGGATGTCCAACTGGCGGTACGAAAAGAATCATTTCATTTAAAACTTGTGAGGCTCAATGAAAATAATTTTCTTCAAACCTTGCGCAATAAACTAACCTGGGGCCTGGATAAACGTAATTAATTCATTGCGTCACAAAAGAAAATATCCTTTTTTTCGTTAAGAACTGGTGAAATCTTATTTTGCGGATATGTTTCAAAGACTGGTAGCCACCGTTTTCCTCCTGATTCCTTTAATAACATTTGCACAAAATGCTATTGTTCAGGAGGGAGAATTCGGCGTGGGAATCGGAGCAGGTCATTATTTTGGCGACTTGAATACCCGTGCAAAAGTGAACAGGCCTAAAATAGCCGCCGGTATTTTTTTCCGGAAGAACTTTGGAAATTATATCGCCTTACGCCTCTCTGCAAATTATGCAAGAGTGGGCTATTCAGATATTTACAATAATTATAACGAGTACATGTATCGCCGTAACCTTAGCTTTAATAGCAATATATGGGAACTGGCGTTGCAGGGAGATTTTAATTTCTTTAAATTTTTACCTGGTGAACCGGGGTATAATTTTACTCCTTATATCACTTTCGGGGCCGGTGTTTTTAATTATGATCCTTTTGCCTATCTCGATGGACAAAAATACAATCTCCGCAACCTGGCAACAGAAGGTCAGGGAAATTCCTTGTATCCCGATCGCAAACCCTATAGTTCAATGGCGGTTTGTATTCCATTTGGTGTAGGATTTAAATATTCCATTAATGAAAGAATGAATATAGGTTTCGAGGTCGTTCACCGGTTTACTACAACAGATTATCTTGATGATGTAAGCAAAACCTATGTGGATCCCGCTGTGTTTCCCAAGCAGTTGGACGGCAGCATTTCACCAGCTCAACGTTTGAGCGACAGGTCTTACGAACTAGGAGAACCAATTGGAATCCCCGGCCGGCAACGGGGCAACAGCCAGCAAAAAGATCAATTTGCCACGGCAATATTCTATGTCACATTTAATCTTCAGTCTTACCGCTGCCCAACAGCGAATTGATAAGTTTATAGTTTATGGTTTTTTAGTTTACTGTTAAATAACCTTTAGCCAGGGACTGTATCTCCCCCAAAAACGACCCCAACCACAAACTTCAAACTCCAAACCCGATAGCTATCGGGTCCAAACTATTTAAAACGACCCCAACCCTAAACTCCAAACACCAAACTTCAAACTATAACAACTTCCTCTGTCTTATTTATTACCTTTACACCCCTGAATTCAGAAGGGCAGCGTTTTATGTCGCAATCATTAGCAAAAATTGATAAAG
>JAOQAL010000832.1 GCA_025963615.1 Chitinophagaceae bacterium
CGACTATAAGGGCAGAACCCGGCATTAATTCATGAACTTCGTTTTCGCCGATGTTAAAAGTGGTTCGGATAGCTGCCCGTTCACTGGCAGCAACAATAAAGTCGTCGTGAATATAATAGTAAGAGGGGCGGATACCATTGGCATCCCTCATTACAAAACTGTAACCATTACCGGTAAGGCCGCCAAAATGAAAACCACCATCAAAAAAAGCGGTAGACTTTTTAAGTACGGCAGCTATATCGGGATGACCAGGATGAATTTCTTCTTCTTTAATGAGGAAATGATGAAGTACTTCCATCATGGCTGCCAGGTCACTTTGTTTTTGAAACTCACCGGGGTCAACACTGATAAGACCAAAAAGCTCGTCTACATTAACCAGGTTAAAATTGCCGGCAAGGGCCAGGTTTCTTGAAGGCTTTATATCCCTCTTGATAAAAGGATGGCAAAACTCTACATTATTTCTGCCCTGGGTGCCATATCGCAAATGGCCCAATAACAGTTCTCCCAGGAAAGGCAGATGTCCCTTGGCAAGACCCGGATGTTTTAAAATATTGGGTTGATATTTTTCGAGTTCCGCTACTTCTTTACCTACCTGGCCAAATAAATCAGCGATAGGCTGGTTGATGATACTCCGGTTCCGGTACAGGAAAGGATATCCCGCTTCAACATCCAACTTTACGGCTGCGATACCAGCTCCATCCTGACCGCGGTTGTGTTGTTTTTCCATAAGCAGGTACAGCTTATTTAAACCCCACATCACGGTACCGTAATGTTTCTGGTAATAAGAGAAAGGTTTTCGTAGTCTGATGAAAGCCAGACCACACTCATGCTTAATCGGATCACTCATGAAGACGCCTTGTGTAAAAGAAGGCGCAAAGGTAAGCTTTGATAACTAATTATAGTGTCGAATTAACATTAATTGACCCGGTGCAATAAAATTTTAAAATAATTCCAAAAAGATGTTGAGAAAGTAAAGATTGGTTCTTAACAGTTCATCTCTTTGCGTTCTTTGCTTCTCTGCGCCCTTTGCGTGAAAAATTTCAGCTAATCCGGCAGAGATGTTAAGAAGGTAAAGATGGATTCTTAACAATTCATCTCTTTGCGCCCTTTGCTTCTTTGCGTGAAATATTTAAAAAGCTTTCGGTTCCGGCACTACAAACTTCTGAAGACTCGCACAACTAGCTATCACATCTCCATCAACATTGATATAATAAGTAGGAATTCTTTCTTTCATCCATTTCTCCAGTGCTTTCGATTTTTTTTCTTCCAGGGCTAGCTGGGATATTTTATCATAATCATCCCGCAGATTCATCCGATGAGGCTCCGAACGGGATTTAAGATATACGATACGTACTCCCTTTTTTGTCGTCCTTTCGTCTGTATAAACAACAGGTTGCGAATAGTCACCCACCTTCATTTTGCCAATACCGGCAACGATATCTTTATCAAGCTGGTCAATAGTAACATAAGGTGCCCCATCACGGTTCAAAAAGAAAGGGCCTGAATATTTTGCAGCCTCATCATCGCTGTATTTGGTCGCCGCTTCATTGAAACTCATTACCCCGGCCACGATCTTTGATCGCACAGAATCCAGTTTTGAAATGGATTTGTCTATTTCCTCCTGGGTAATGGGGGCTGTACGCAAAATGTGACGGATTAAAATATTATCACCATTACGGTGTTCCATCAGTATAAGGTGAAAGCCCATTTTACTCTTTACAACCGGCGACATTTCTCCATCCTTCAAACGAAAAGCGGCTGCAAGGAATGTGGGATCGACCGATTTATCACCCCTGGAAAATTCATACTCACCGCCGCGTTCCTTGCTACCGGGATCATCTGAATATCTTTTAGCAATATTTTCAAAAGTCGCCACCTTGGTTTCTATCTGTTTTCTGTAAAGATTTAGTTCATCTATCATGTATTTTTCAAGGTCCCGGGATGCTTTGGGAAAAGCAACAATCTGTCCAACCTCCAGTTCTGATTCATAAAAAGGAAGACTGTCTTTGGGTATCCTGTCATAATAAATCTTTGCTTCAGTTGGGGTAATTTTTACATTTTCAACAATCTTTCGTTGCATAGCCGTAGCCAGCTTGTTTTCTTTAATAGACTCCCTGGCTTCATCTTTAATCTGGTAAATTGTTTTACCTGCCACGAGTTCCAGCTGTTCCTGGGTACCAAATTGCTGAATGAAATATCGGATACGCTGATCCAGTTCTGCTTCTATATCGTCTTCCGTAACAGGCAGTGAATCTTTTTCAGCCTGTAGCATCAATACTTTTGACACAATGGCCTGCTCGGAGATGATACAATCCGCATTTTCAGGAATCTGACCGCCCTGTCTTGAAATATCTGATAGCGAATTTTGTATGTCAGACTGGAGAATGATCTTATCGCCAACTACAGCGATAATTTTGTCTGCCACTACTTTTTTAGGTCCCTGCGCATAACTAACAGTCAGCACAACAGTCAGCATGACAACAAATGAAAAAATATATTTCATAACAAGAAGATATAAGCCAAAAATACCCTTCAACAGAAGAAGGTGGAGATAAAAACTGACTATTTAACAAAAGTTTGAGCCACTAAGTCTTTCCGACTGAGGAAAAGTCCATGAAACTTCTAAACTTTTAACCCTGAG
>JAOQAL010000002.1 GCA_025963615.1 Chitinophagaceae bacterium
CACTTCTGAGTCTTTGCCAATCACGTCTGATTCTTTGACAATCACTTCTGATTCTTTGACAATCAGCCGCCCGTATTGCCCCGTTTGCAAATCAAAAGAGCGTTCAATTTTGTTAAGTGTCAGGCACAACAGCCCGGGGTTTTTGGATTTTATAAAATTTGAAAGATTTTACGGTAAATTATTTTACCACAGTTATAACAACGGTAGTTTAAAAGAACTTCTGTTTGAAGTGGCAGAATGCGGCAGTTGTGATTTTATATATTTAACACAGGTACTGAGTGACACGGGTATGGATCTGTTGTACAATGAATGGCTGGATAAAGAATTGTTGAAGGAATACTACAGGACCATGCCATACAATATATATGAAAGGACAATGCTCGGGTTGCTGAAAAAAGCATTCGGGGAAAAAGGACAGATTAATGTCATGGACTTTGGTGCCGGTTATGGAAATTTTTGTTCTATTTCCACCAAAGCAGGCCTTAACACCTATGCGTTTGATTTATCGACTGATAAAAACGACCATATGAAAAATATGGGAGTTACTATCATCAACAACCTTTATAAATATAAGGGGTTTTTCGATTTCATATATGTAAACCAGGTCGTTGAACATGTTTCCGATCCCTTGCGAATGGTGAAAGACTTACAGCAATGCCTCACCGACAAGGGCTTCATTTATTTGGCTGTGCCAGATTGTAAAAATGCAAAACAAACATTGAAAAAAGAGGGACTTTCTAATGCTTTTTTTAAATACATTTCTCCACATCAGCATATTAACGGATTTACCAACAGTACGCTTCGGTTATTAGGCACAAATGCAGGATTAAAACCACTTTCGATGCTTGACTTTTTATTATTATTTAATACTTCCTTAAACCCAACCGAATTAAAATATTTAATAAAAAGAATACTTAAAAATTCAATGTTTGGCACCGCCCTGTTTTTCAAGAAAAATTAGCGTGTTCAATAATAGTTAACTGCATATTTACTGGTGATAGGAAATAGAATAGTCTCTTTCTGGTTCAGTTTTTTCCCGACAGGCTCTTGATATCTGTTTAATCATTTGGATAATGACAGGAATAAAACATAACGAGCGGGCCATTTCGCCAGACTAATTTTTTGATAACTCACTGCCGGAAGTTTTTAGGTAAAAAGAAGCGCTATCGTTGGCCTGAAGCCCTCCGAAAAATGACTTTTTTCATTTTCTGCATTTCAAACTCTTCACTACCTGTCTGAAGCTACTGCTAAGTAACTTTCGGCACATGGTATTTTTGGATCTCAAAAAATATAGCTGGAGTGGGCCGCTTGCAGAATATTAGTTGCCTCAAATCAACACCTGATGGCTCAAATCCAAATAACGTTCGCTAGTTATTACATTAATTTGCAAACTACTGGTGTACATTGTTCTATGGCCGATTCTTTTAAAAAAATTGAAAAGGCGCTTATTCTAAATTGTTATAAGTGTGTTCTTTATATTAATGAGGATTATTTTACCTAGTTATCGGAGTTTTACGATAACTCTGCAAAAAGAATGTTAATACTACTAAGGTTATTCACATCTTTTCCTCAAATAACGCTTATCCACATTCTTTTTTTTCGTTGGCATAATCATTGTCTTTATTGCGAAAACAATTTTTATGAAGAACCTGAGAAATTTTTTAAGTGAGAAGACTATTATTTGTTTTTTCATAAGTGGTATTTTTTTGACTAGTTGTCAAAAAGACGTTAGTAAAAGTGAAAGCCAGCCTGTTGCTACAGAAGCCTTGGCGCCCGATACACCGACAGATATTGTAGAAGATAATTCCGGTCAGTATACTACATTCAGTGAAGGCAGGATCATTGATCCAATTACAACTACAGGAGCTGCCAGAACAGCATCACATTTAATGTTTGAATATACTGTTGAGTCTTCGTCCGCATTAAGTGTTGCATTAAATTCATTTACCCAGTATAATTCTTTTGCAAAATGCTGCAGTTATTCTGTTCAACGCTCATCTTCTTATCACAACACAGGATCTTATTCTTTACGCTATGAATTAAATAAGTCTGATGGGGATGTGGCTGGCAGCAAGCGCTCCGAAGCTAATCTCGCTACTACCTATGAACCTGTTTTAAAAGTAGAAAGATGGTATGGAATGAGTTTTTATTTGCCTTCAGACTATATCACTGACCCCGCGCCTGAAATAGTAACTCAATGGCAATCGCCTAAAGGAGTTCAACCACCTTTGGCTATATGGACCTATAATGGTAACTGGCTGGTGGCCCTTTCATCTGGCACCACAACTATTAAAACGACTACAACAAGTATTGGTACTTATGCCAAGAGTGCCTGGACCGACTTTGTGGTTCATGTAAAATGGTCAACATCTACAGATGGCCTTATCGAAGTATGGAAAAATGGAACCAAGGTATTTTCAAAGACTGGCGCGAATACCTATACTGGTCAAACGAGAGGGAATTACCTGAAGGATGGGGTCTATAAATGGCCTTGGAAATCAGGTACCTATGCGTCTAATACGACCAAACGGGTATTTTATCTGGATGATGTCCGGATTGGAAATAATTATGCGGTCTATGCTGATGTTGCGCCATAGTTAAGTGGCTGGAATTTAAGCGAAGAAATTGATAAGTTATTTTTGAATTGAAAAATCGTTTTATAGGTTTATTTACAATGGGTTGTCGTGAAGACAACCCATTTCCTTTTCTATTATCTTTGGGGCTCAGTTTAAATTGATGCGATATTGGAATTAGTTTCTTTATTTGAAACTTTTTTGTGGTATGGGTTGTAATTTCAAAATTATTGCGCCTGAAAGCTAAAGTAGAGAAAAATGAAAATATTGATGATTATTGATTCATTGGTGAAAGGGGGTAAAGAGAGAAGGATGCTGGAATTAATACGGGAATTAACCAGGGAGCATGGGGACTTTAAAATTCACCTGGTTTTATTATCAGACACAATTGAGTACGATTATGTAAATGATTTTCCTATCACAATTGAAAAAGTAAAAAGAAAATATAAACGGGATATTGGAATCGTGTTTCGCTTAAATAAAATTATCCGGAAATTCAGGCCCGATATTATTCATTCCTGGAGTACGATGGCCAGCATCTATATCAGTGCGGCTAATTTTTTCAGCAGAATTCCTTTTATAAATGGCGTTATAGCTGATGCGCCCCATGATCTGAATTTGTCGCACAAGCATTATCTCCGGCTTAAACTAACCACGCCCTTTTCAGATATCATTATATCAAACTCCAAAGCTGGAATCAAATCATACAAGGCTTCAGATCGTAAATCGGTTTGTATTTATAACGGAGTTAATTTTAAACGTTTTGAAAACCTTCTGCCGCATGAAGTCATTGAAAAAGAGTTTTGGAATGAAGGGAAAGATGGTAAATATATTATTGCAATGGTTGCTGCCTTTGAACGAAGGAAGGATTATTATACTTTAGCTGAAGCCGCTATAAAAATATGTACAACGAATCCTGCCATTTATTTTTTTTTGATTGGCGATGGGGAGGACCTTGTTGCCGTTAGGAGATTGATTCCCCCGGACTTACTCAACAGGCAAATACGTTTTCTGGGTAAGCGCAATGATATTGAATCAATCCTTCAAATTATTGACATAGGTATTTTATGTACTAATACCAGTGTGCATGGTGAGGGGATCTCAAACTCAATTATCGAGTACATGGCTGCAGGTAAGCCAATAATCGCCACCCGGGGTGGGGGTACGGACGAGGTGGTACAGGATGGTGTAAATGGTTTTTTGGTTGATTACAAAAATGCAGGGCAAATAGTTTCAAGGGTAATTCAATTATTTCAGGATACCCGGCTTGCGACTGAGATGGGCAAGAATGGATATCAGTATGTGAGGGAACAATTTGATATCAGCAGAATGACACTACAGTATATTGATTTGTATAGAGGGCTAAAAAAAGGGTGACATGCCAGCCTTCAATTTGCTAAACTGGACAATTTCTCCTCCTATTTGCTGTGTTTGGAGCTCCAAAGAATTAACATGT
>JAOQAL010000015.1 GCA_025963615.1 Chitinophagaceae bacterium
AAAATGGCGGCTGGTGTTCCGGGTTCAACTTCATCACCCGGTGCATCATATTGTCCACGTTTCAGGATATGCGTTTTGCGGATCGTATCCTGGTCGCCCATGATGGATACAATCAGTTTATTGGTATCGGTTTTATTGATAAAAGCAAGAACCGTTTTCACATCTTCGTTGCTTATTTGCATGAAAGGTTTTTTGGCATAGGTTTCCGGTCCGCCAATTACGGATTCAAGTCCCGTTTCTTTGACATTATTGAAAAAAGCGAAAAGCTGGTAATATTCTTTTTGTGAGAAAGGATCATACTTATGATCATGGCAATGCGCACATTCTATGGTAACGCCTAATAACCCTTTCCCAAAAAGATCATTACGGTCTGTTACATACATGGTTCGGTATTCTTCCTGGATCACCCCGCCTTCTTCCGTTATTTTATGATTCCTGTTAAACCCGGTGGCTAATAATTGTTCTTTTGTTGGATCCGGAAGCAGGTCGCCGGCCAGTTGCCAGGTCACAAAATCATTGTAATGCATGTTTTCATTAAATGCGTGTATGACCCAATCCCGCCAGGGCCATTGAGTTCTATAGCCGTCGTCCTGGTATCCATGAGAATCAGCGTATCGCGCCAGGTCCAGCCAATGCAATGACATCTTTTCTCCGTAGGCAGGTTTTTGAAGCAACCGGTCAACTACTTTTTCATAAGCAAAGGAACTGGTATCAGCAATAAATGCATCCATCATTTCCACTGTCGGGGGTAACCCGGTAATATCAAGACTCACCCGTTTCAACAATCTCTCTTTATCAGCTTCTTCATTGGGCAGGAGATCTTTTTGCTGTTGTTTGGCAAGAATAAAATAATCAATTTCATTCTTCGGCCATGTTGCCAGGTTTACTTTCGGCAATGCAGTTTTTTGGGGCACTGCAAAAGCCCAGTGTTTTTCATATTTTGCACCCTGCTTTATCCATTTTCCAATCAGATCTATTTCATGTTGTGTTAATTTCAGGTTGGAAGTAAATGGTGGCATCATAAAGGCCGTATCCTTTGAACTGATGCGGAGAAAAGCTTCTGAGAGTTCCGGTTTTCCTGCTACGAATGCATGAGACGTTGGATTTTCTTTTAACGCACTGAAAGCGCTTTCGGCCTGGTCCAACCGTAAACCCGCTTTACGTTTGTTGGCATCAGGACCATGACAGGCAAGACACTTATCAGAAAGAATAGGGCGTATATCAAAATTATAACTTACCGAATCGGGTAATTGTGTCGCACCCTGCTGGCTTCCATCCTTTTGATGGCAGGCCTGAGATAAACATATTATCCCGGTAAACAGACTTACGACATAAAATATTTTTCCGGGAAACTTCATATAGCGTTCATACTGTTTACAGTTATCACTGTCGAAGCGAAAATTCAACTTTATTCAATGTACAATGTTCCTGAATTTTTCTGTTTTGCCATCCTGTTCCATGCTGCCATCATCTTTTGTAAGAAAAATTTAAAGGGACTAAAAATCAAAGGCCCTTAACAATCAAGAATCAGCGTTAAAGGTAAACAACTCCATAGGGCGGGAGAAACTATTTGTGGGAGGCTGGAGGGTCATAAGATAAATTGGAGGGCGTAAATTTGAAATGCACAGTTTTTTTCCCACTTGAAAAATTCAAAAATCTGTTTCATATCTTTAGTCCAATTATAATTTAACAGATTGTATTATGGATGACATACAAATAAAAAAATCACCAACAGTTTATGATGTTGTTATTGTAGGTTCAGGAGCTGGCGGGGGAATGACGGGTTTGGTACTGGCCAATGCAGGATTAAAAGTATTGATGCTGGAAGCCGGTCCTTATTTTGATCCGGCAAAAGATTCACTCCAATTAAAATGGCCCTGGGAATCGTCGCGGCGGGGTGCTTCTTCTACAAGGGCATTTGGAGATTTTGATGCGGCCTATGGCGGATGGACGCTGGACGGCGAACCTTATACCACTACCAGTGAAACAGAGTTTCAATGGTTCCGGTCCCGGATGTTGGGCGGTAAAACAAATCACTGGGGTCGCATTTCATTACGCATGGGGCCTGATGATTTTAAAAGTCATCACCTTGATGGGTTAACGGACGACTGGCCGATTACGTATGATGACATGAAACCGTTTTATGACAAGGTGGATCGTTTAATAGGGGTATATGGTACGGTGGAAGGATTGCCCAATGAACCCGATGGAATATTTTTACCACCACCTAAACCAAAATTGAACGAGCTGTTCATTAAGAAAGCGGCAGCAAAACAGGGTGTCAAGGTTATTGCGGGACGGGGTTCTGTTTTAACAGAAGCGTTGCCAGGAAATAAAAGCCGTGGCGCTTGTTTTTATTGCGGGCAATGTTCCCGAAGTTGTAAAGTATATGGTGATTTTTCCGCATCCTCCTGCCTGGTAATACCGGCGGTAAAAACGGGTAATCTGACTGTCATCTCAAATGCGATGGTAAGAGAAGTGGTCACTGGAAAAGAGGGGTTAGCCAAGGCGGTATCGTATGTAAATAAGGACGATATGCAAGAGTACCAGGTAGAAGGGAAAGCCATTGTATTAGGCGCCAGTGCCTGCGAATCCGCAAGAATTTTACTGAATTCAAAATCGGTTACCCATCCCAGTGGGTTGGGTAACAGCAGCGGTGTCGTTGGCAAATATCTTCATGATTCCACAGGCGCCAGTCTGGGTGGTTTTCTTCCCCAGTTGATGGATCGTAAACGATACAATGAAGATGGCGTAGGCAGTGTGCATATTTATTCGCCCTGGTGGCTGGATAATAAAAAACTTGATTTCCCGCGGGGATATCATATTGAGTATGGTGGGGGCATGCGGATGCCTTCCTATGGTTTTGGCAGGGGTATCCAAAATATGAACGGCCTCGTACCCGGTAAAGATGGTAATAAAAAAGAAGCAGGTGGTTTTGGATTATCATTGAAAGATGACTACCGCCGTTTTTATGGAACGCAGGTGGGTATGGCCGGCCGCGGCACCGCGATAGCCCGGGAGAGCAACTTCTGTGAAATAGATCCGGAAACAGTGGATAAATTTGGTATACCGGTTTTACGGTTTCATTATAAGTGGTCGGATGCTGAAATAAAGCAGGCAAAACATATGCAGGAAACCTTTAGTGGCTTATTGCATGAAATGGGAGCCATAGTAACTTCAAAAGTACAGGGGCCCGAAACAAACTATGGCCTGGAAGCGCCGGGCAGGATTATTCATGAAGTAGGCACTATCCGGATGGGTGATGATCCCCAAAAATCAGCGCTTAATAAATTTTGCCAGGCGCATGATTGTAAAAACCTCTTTGTAGTGGATGGAGCACCTTTCGTGCAGCAGGGAGATAAAAATGCCACCTGGACGATCCTTGCTTTGTCCATGCGTACCGCGGAATACATTCTTGAACAACGGAATAAACTGAATATCTGATCAGCATTTAAATATAACTATTATGAATAGACGTGAAAGTATCCGGGCTCTTGGCCTGTCCACCTTATCAGCTGGCGTATTACTCGAGGCCTGCCAGGATGGTACGGTAAAAGAAAATATGGCGGAACAATCCGCCACCCAGGCGGCAGGTCGTCAGCCTTTTGAAGTGGAGAGAGATAAAAAATTAAATGGGGAAACTTTTTTTACCAGTCATGAAATGCAAACGATTACGGCATTGGCGGATATTATTATTCCGGCCGATGAGAAATCGGGAAGTGCATCGGAAGCAAAAGTGCCTGAGTTCATCGAATTTATAGTAAAAGATATACCTGATCATCAGGTACCTCTTCGTGGCGGGTTACGCTGGCTGGATATGCAATGTTTTAGCCGCTATAATAAAAGCTTCACGGAATCCAGCCAGGTCCAGCAACTGGAAATGATAAATGAAATCGCTTATCCATTAAAAGCAACCCAGGAGATGAAACCCGGCGTAGCTTTTTTTAACCGCCTGCGTGATCTCACCGCCTCCGGTTTTTTTACAAGCCAGATAGGTGTTAAGGACCTGGGATATGTCGGGAATGTAGCTACCAAATGGGACGGTGTACCAAAAGATGTGCTGGCGCAATACGGATTTTAGGTTTTACCTGGGATTCTTTACATCTGCAATCTAAAATCTGCAATCGCAAATTCTTCATTACCCTTTTGAAATACAA
>JAOQAL010000021.1 GCA_025963615.1 Chitinophagaceae bacterium
TATTCTTTGCGCCTTTGCGTGAAATATTCCTTTGGGGCAGCCTCTAGATCTTAAATCCAACCGTCAATACGACATTGCTCCCGGTCCCTCTTATATCAGCCCCACTGTAAGCAGCACTCTGCAACCGGTAAGGCATATTCACATCTTTTTTCAGCATATACATATAAGCAACGTCAATGAACATTCCTTTATTACGGTAACCCAGGCCACCGCTGAATTGCAGCCGGCTTCCTTTCTCACCATTAATGTCCTTGTAAGGATTACCATAGTATGCAGCTCCCAGCCGTACGGCAAGAATGTTGAATTTTAGTTCGCCGCCCAGCCTGACATTTACAGCGCCTTTGTATGCATTATCGATCGCTTTGTTAAGATTTGACAGGTAATCTTTTGTTGCCTGGTCATTATTTTCATTCGAAGGATCGGTATGGAAAGAAGAAGCCTTATAATTGATGAACTCAACATCAGCGGTTACAAATCCCTTTTGTTGTTTTACATCCGCAATTTCCGAAAGCAGGTAGGCAGCACTGAGGATCACCCGGTAGGGAGTCAGCAGGGTGTATTTGAATGAGGCGTTGTCATTGCCCGTTATATCTTTTGAAGTTTGAGTCAGGAAGCCCTTATACGATTCAGTATTAGCTGAAACAGCAGCATCATATTTATCTTCCAGTGTATAAAAAGTAGGTGAATGGACAGCCAGTCCTAAGCGCAGAGCGCTGACCGGCTTAAAAATGATGCCGCCTTTCAGGTTAATCCCAACGCCGCTGGTTTTAAGGTTTTCAGTGAAAACGGCGTAATCAAAATTATTATCAGGATTCGTGGTGGGATCGGATTCGACGAACTCTGTTGTTCTTTTATAGTTAAGAAAGGGAATGCCGATGGTTAGTCCATAATAAAATTTATCATTCATATTGCCGGCGCCGGCGATTGCCAACTCGGTAATGCCTCCTTTGGTGCTCACCGTATTTTGTTGCAGGAGATTCCCAATGGGAGCCCGGCTTTGAAACAGGTAATTACCCGATGTGCCACCACCGATCGTATCGATCCAATACGTGTTGAAAGCAAGACTGGCACCATAAGGATAATTGGAAGCTACGCTGTTGGCATCTTTATCACTGCCAATCTCTTCTAAAAATTTTTGGGAATAAGACGTTTGGTTATTCTGACCGCTGTAAAGAATATTGCTGTTGAAATTAGCCATTTGGTTGATAGCAATACTGAATGCGGTGGCCCTTGCTTTTTTAGTTTTGCCATTGCCCCAGCCCATGACAAATCCTGTTACCCCTAAAGCAAAATTATTTTTATTATCCGTAGTGCTTTTGCCATAGTAGGTCGATTTATTCTTCAGGGAATTGAAACCAGGGGAGAGCACAAAATCTCCTGTTTTATAAAACCCCAATCCGGCAGGATTAACGAAAGTAGCGGATATGTCCCCACCCAGGGATCCCATAGCGCCGCCGATAGCTTGCTGGCGGGCCGTACCGCCCTGGTTGGTCCATGAATACCGTAAAGCATCCGCCGGTTCCTGTGCAAACAACTTTAGAGAACACGATAAAACAGTCACTATGAAAAATATTTTTTTCATTTGGTTGGTATTAGAAAATTTAAATGATGACAACGCTGCAAGTTTAGAAGACCCGATAGTATCCGGTTGCACAAAGAAGTAGCGTCTGGTGTTGACGAAATAACAGCAAGTAAGAATTGTTGTTGCCCGTCATCATAACATTCTGTTGATGAATTGCAAAATGACTTACTCTGCATCGGCGCTCTCCGTTATTATTTTAAAATCTTCTCACCGGCGCACTGCTGCCAGAACTTGAAGACGAACTGCTCCTGCCTGATGAGGAAGGGGTACTGGTATTACTGGAAGGACGGGAATTATTATTATTGGATGAATTGTTATTAAATGAATTCCGGAGATAGTCACCGGCGTTTGAACGGCTATTGTTATAATTATTATTATACCGGTAAGTATTCCTTGCAGCCGGCGCTGAATTGAGCTCGACCCGACGGTTTACATAATTACTGTTTATCAGTTGCTTATTATACGTGTTCAGATTAAACATCCTGGGCCTGTTCGACATCGCATAATTAGGGTTCTTCGGATTGTTGACATAGAAAACCGGTGAATAGTAGGGGCTATAATAAGATGAATAGAATGGATTAAAATAGGGAGAATAATAGGGATTGTAATTGTAATTCCAGTAACTGTTGGCGGTCCATGGATTATTCCCGTAGAAACCATCATAATAACTGTAACTATAACGGTCACTGTTATAATACCATTCATCCAGATTTGACCATTGATTCCTGTTTTGCACTTTCATCCTCAATTGCCGGTCGGAATAATAATCGTCGCTGTTGTCGTAACGGTCATCGTCATCTTTATTGTTTACAGCCACATACTCAGATTGTTCCCGCTGTGGAGAAAAGTAGACGTCGTCCGGTGTTTGCCCGGTTTTATAGGCCGAAGTACAACTTGTGATAGCTGCTGCTGCCAATGCCAGAAGTAACAAAGTGGGTTTCATGGCAAAAAGGTTTTAATTGTTTAAAATTGAAGTTACTATTTTTGTGCGACTTTTCAGAGAGCAATTATACAGTGTAATGACACTGGGTTTCAATGTAAAATTGCATCATAACCTGTTAAGTAAATGGTAAAGGTCTTACGTGATTGTCCCGGTTGAAATGCAAGAACGGAATGCTTCAACCACAACAACCTGGGCCGTGCTTACCAACACTATAATTTAAATAAACCTTCAACAAAGGAAAATAAGGAATGGCATTATGAGTAAAGAGATTACATCAAGAGCAGAAGATTATTCGCAATGGTATAATGACCTGGTGCTGAAAGGCGGCCTTGCCGATTATTCGGCTGTACGGGGCTGCATGGTTATAAAGCCGTATGGTTACGCCCTCTGGGAAAATATGCAGGCGGCATTAGACAAAATGTTTAAAGATACCGGCCACGAAAACGCTTATTTCCCCCTGTTTATTCCCAAAAGTTTTTTAAGCAAGGAAGCGGCGCATGTAGAAGGTTTTGCAAAAGAATGCGCCGTGGTAACTCACTACCGGCTGAAAAATGATCCTAATGGTGGCGGCATCGTGGTGGACCCTGAGGCCAAACTGGAAGAAGAATTAATCGTTCGCCCCACCAGTGAAACGATTATCTGGAATACCTATAAAGATTGGGTCAAATCATACCGCGACCTGCCCCTGCTCATCAATCAATGGGCGAATGTGGTTCGGTGGGAAATGAGAACCAGGTTATTTCTGCGTACTGCGGAATTTCTTTGGCAGGAAGGACATACGGCGCATGCTACCGCGGAAGAAGCGATAGCGGAAACAAAACAAATGCTGGAAGTGTATACCACCTTTGCCGAAGAGTTTATGGCATTACCGGTAATACGGGGTATAAAAACAGAAAGCGAACGCTTCGCCGGAGCAGAGGATACCTATTGCATCGAGGCGTTGATGCAGGATGGTAAGGCTTTACAAGCCGGCACCTCGCATTTTCTGGGACAAAATTTTGCCAAAGCATTTGATGTAAAGTTTTTAAATAAAGAAAACCAGTTGAATTATGTATGGGCTACCAGTTGGGGAGTAAGCACCCGCTTGATTGGCGCCTTAGTGATGGCCCATAGTGATGACCAGGGTTTGGTAATGCCGCCAAAGATTGCGCCACTGCAGGTTGTGATTGTTCCTATTTATGGAAAAGATGAGGAGTCAAAAAAATTAATTGACAGCAAGGCAAAGGAAATAATGGACAACCTGAAAAGAATCGGGGTTAGGGTAAAATACGATAATAATGATAATAACAGGCCCGGCTGGAAATTCGCGGAATATGAAATGAAGGGCGTGCCGGTGCGGGTAGCTATTGGCGCAAGAGACCTGGAAAAAAATGTGGTGGAGATAGCAAGAAGGGATACTAAAGAAAAGAAAGCAGTAGGCCTGGATGGAATAGCTCAATACATTGATGGACTGCTCGTGGATATCCAGAACAGTTTATATAACAAGGCGAAAGATTACCGCGACAGCCACATCACCCGGGCTGATGACTGGACTGAATTTGAAAAACTACTGGATGATAAAGGTGGGTTTATAGCTGCCCATTGGGATGGTACTGCAGAAACAGAAGCCAGCATCAAAGAAAAAACGAAAGCAACCATCCGCTGTATCCCGCTTGATAATAAACTGGAAGAAGGTAAATGTATTTTAACCGGTAATCCTTCAAAACAAAGGGTGTTGTTTGCCAGGGCGTATTAGTTGGGCATGGTAAACAAGATGCGGGATATTAGATGCTGGATGCTGGAAGCTAGATGCCAGATACTGGATACTGGATACTGTTAATTTTCAGAACCAGATGATATTGCTTTTTTGTTCTGTAGGAACATTTTGTGGGGAAAGTAAAGATTGATTCTTAACCGTTCACTCTTTGCGTTCTTTGCTTCTTTGCGACCTTTGCGTGAAATATTGCTGTTGAAACAGCTCAAAAAATATTTGACAATCTCCGCCTATACGAGTATTTTAATAGTCTAAACCAACTACCATCACCTAAAACCAACTCGCCATGGAAGAAAATCAAAACATTTCATTGTTCGGATTAAGTATTGATCCGGCTGCTAAAGCTCACCTCTCTGAAGCTGCCCGCTGGGCAAGATTTTTAGCAATTGTAGGATTTGTCATTATCGGATTGATTGTTTTAATAGGAATATTTGCCGGTTCTATCTTGGGATCCATGACCGGTGGATTGGGCGGAAATGAATTAGGTAGTTCCCGGGTGACCAGCGGCATCATGGGCTCATTTTTCATTGTTATCTATATTTTAGTAGCGGCCTTCTACTTTTTTCCCTGTTTGTTCTTATTTCGCTTTGCTACTAAAATGAAAACGGCACTTGCCTCAAATGACCAGGAAACAGTGAACTCTTCTTTTCAGAACCTGAAAAAATTATTCCGGTTTGTGGGAATATTTACGATTATTATGCTGGCCATTTATGCCATTGCCCTGGTTTTTGGCCTGTTGGGCGCGGGGCTAAGCAGAATGTAGTTTTATAGTTTGGAGTTTGAAGTTTGGAGTTTGGAGTTTGAAGTTTGGAGTTTCTAACCGATAACTATCGGGTCTATAGCTATACTCATAACGGAAGATTCCTGGTTATAGGAAATTTCTGTTCTCAGGACAACTCCAAACTTCAAACCCCAAACTCCTTCTCTCTCTATTTTGTTGACAGGTAATTATAATCTTTCATTACCACTTCCAGAAAATCGAAGGGCGCTAAGGACGATTCGATTTTCAAGTGGCTTTTTATTTTTTCCGTTGCCATGGCAGCTAACTGAAAATCTCCTTTTTTCCGGGAAGTATCAAGGATGCTTTTAATAGCATTAATATCTTTATCACTCAACTGCATAATCTGCGGGAATGAGGGAATATAGCCGTCGGCCACTTCAAGAAAAACAGTATCACTAATACTCCCGACCGGATTGGTCCGGATGAGAATAGTGCCTGCCAGCATATCGCCCAATCGTTGTGCTTTTTTTGCCGAAGCAACCAGCACAATGTCAGCAAATAATAATAAAATAGCTCCGGCAATGGCCGCAACAGCTTTATATCCGTATACCGCCGCATAAGGCAGGTAAGCAATAATCAGCAGGATGGATAAATCCGAAGTGCGTATCAGCCACCTGATAACATATTGGCTGATGCTGGCTCTGCCACCATTTTCATTTACTACCCGGATATTCATCAGCTTTTTGCCAATACTCTGACCAATCATTGTAATTTCCGAAACAACATGGTATAAAAAGAACGGCAGTATTAATAATAAACTGATCCCCCAGGAGTCATAAGCATCATCCAGGCTAAGGCTTTTTCCCTCCCGCAGGATATTCACTATTTTACTGGCTATAATAATGTAAAAAACCTGGATGAACAGGTCAATAGCCCAGGCGCCCAAGCGTCGGTGAAATTCCGCCGCTTCAAATTCAAGATCAATATTAAAGTTGGTATGAATTTTTATGATGGGCATGTGCTGGAGGATGAAGAATTATAGCAATTTAGTTGTTTATAATTTAAAAATTCCGGGGAGCCCCTTTTACTGTTAAGAAAATAGTATTTTACAAAACAAATTAACCCTTTTCTGAGAGAGGCCCTTTTTATAAAGAAGAATAAGAAGCGATGGGAGAAAGTGCAGCAGGATCCCTCCCGCGAAGCCGATGAAATGGCAAAGGATTTTACCCAACTGGTAGATGATCTCGCCTATGCTAAAACTTTTTACAGGACCAGCAAGGTGACACAGTTTCTTAACAGCCAGGCTGCTAAAATCTATTTAGATATTTATAAAAACCGGAAAGAAGAATCCAACCGGTTGGTGACCTACTGGAAATATGACCTGCCAATTATTATCCGCCGCCATCACAAGGTTATCTTCTTTACGTTCATTGTATTCTGTATTTTTTTCGCGGTTGGATTCTTTTCCTCCGCTCACGACGAATCATTTGTACGGGAAGTGCTGGGCGAGGGTTACGTGAACATGACGGAAAAAAATATTGCGGAAGGGAATCCTTTTGGTGTATACAAGTCCGGTAATTCATTCTGGATGTGGATGGGTATCATGATCAATAATATTATTGTATCACTCACTTATTTTGTAAAAGGACTTTTTCTTGGCATCTTTAGTCTGACCGCCATGGTACAGGAAGCCATGCGGCTCGGGGCTTTTGAACAATTCTTTTTTGGAAAAGGTCTTGGTCTCCGGTCTGTTTTGATTGTGTCTATTCATGGCGTACTCGAGATTACGTCCATTATTATTTCCTGCGCGGCAGGGGCTGTGATGGGGGTAAGCATTTTATTTCCCGGCACCATTAAACGATGGGATGCTTTTAAAAAAGCCACAAAGGACGGGGTGAGAATTGTGATAGGCTTAGTTCCGGTTTTTGCGGCAGCGGCTTTTTTTGAAGGCTTTGTAACCCGCCATTCAGAAATGCCCGGTTGGTTAAGCGGCCTTTTACTGCTGGCTTCGGTGAGTTTTATTATTTGGTATTTTGTTATTTATCCGGCCCGGCTACAGAAAAAATTATCTTTTACATTTAACCATCCGGAGGAGTAATTGGCTATCACGAATTGTAAATATCGTTCGCATGCAATGCAATACCTGCAGTTATTGTTATTTATTATAGCAGGGAACATGGCGTTCTCACAGCAGCATGATTCTACTGTTACGGATACGGTTATAACGAAGCTGCAGGATGATTCAGACAATGCAGATGAAATAACGGAGGACACTACTAAAAAACCTGAATACAATTACTATTATAGCACGGAGCTGTGGACGAAGGATTCATTCCTGCTCCGGCAGGTGCCAGATAGTGTTATAAAAAGTTTGCAATCGGATGATAATTTCTGGTATGCCAACAAAGACTTTGAAAAAAAGAAACAGGCTGCCAACCGCGCGGGAATAAGTTTTTGGGAATGGCTCGCAAGGCAGCGATGGTATAAGGCGGCTGCCTGGATTATCATTATTGGCGGATTTGCAGCCGTATTGATCTGGTTCCTGGCGAGCAGCCAGGTTGGCATTTTCCGCCGCAGGTCAAAAACTGTTGCTGAAGCAGGCACCGGTGAAATGACGGAAAATATTTTTGAAATTGATTACCATAAAGAAATTGATAAAGCGATGCAGGAAGCCAATTACCGGTTGGCTGTGAGGTTGATGTTCCTCCGCTTATTGAAGAATCTTTCGGAGCGTCATGTTATTGAGTATAAACAGGGCAGGACAAATTTCGATTACCTGGCCCAGGTAAATAACAGCGGTTATTATAAAGATTTTTTTCGCCTTACCCGCAATTATGAATATGCATGGTATGGTGAATTTGCGGTAAGCCCGGAAATATTTATGGCCATTAAAAATGATTTTGAAAATTTTGAGAAACAATTGAATTAGAATTTGAAAAAAGCATTTCCATACATGATGGGTTCGCTCGTGCTGATCGCCATGCTGGCCCTGGCATTTACGTATGGTAATGGGGAGCGGCGGTTGAATGAGCGGCTGAGTTTTTCAAAAAAGGATAAAATACCTTATGGTGTCTATGTAGCTTATCAAAACCTGGTGCACCTTTATCCAGAAGCCATCATCACGAATAATACTTTATCGCCGGAGAAATGGGATTCGGCTTCACAAGCCAGCTCCGGGCAGACGCTCATTATAATTTCACCCCAATTTCTTGCCAGTGAAAATGAAATGAACCAACTGATCGTTTTTGCACAACAGGGTAATGATGTATTTATCAGTGCCCGGATACTTTCGTATGAAGTGCAGGATATGTTTCATTGCCGCACTCCCTACAATGAACTGGCTTTTTTCGCGAGTGATGTGAGCAATGAAGAAGACACCCTGGCCGTCGCATTGAATAATCCGCCTTTTTCTTATAAGAATGATTTTTCTTATCCCGGTAAACGTTTTGAAAGTCATTTTTATAAGTATGATACCCTGGTTACCAGGAATCTTGGCACCAACAAAGAGGGGTTTGTCAATTTTATACAGTTAAAAACAGGGAGCGGTAATATTTTTCTTCACCTGGCGCCCATGGTATTCACTAATTATTTCCTGTTGCATAAAGACAATGACGCTTATTATGATGAAGCCTTGTCAGTGATTTCAAAAGACTCCAAAAAAATAATATGGGATGAATATTTCCGGCGAAAGCTTTTTGACCGGTCTTACCATACTAGTAATAAAGGTTGGTTAACGGTATTATTTAAATCTCCGCCGTTTAAATGGGGCTTGTTGGCCGCCATTTTTACGCTGGCTTTATATGTTTTGTTGGAATCCAGGCGAAAGCAACGTTATATACCGGAGGTGGCCAAACCACGGAATGATTCACTCGATTTTGTAAAAACGATTGGCCGTTTATACTACGAAAAAAATGATCACAGGGATCTGGCCAGGAAAATGGGTTTATATTTTTTAGAGCAGGTGCGGAATAAATATAAATTGTCAACCAGCCAACTGGATAATGAGTTTATAAAAATGCTGCATTTTAAGTCAGGGTATCCGGAAAATGAATTGCGGAATATCACTTCCTTTATTCATTTTGCAGAGACTGCGCCAAAAATCAGTGATGTGCAACTGGCGAATTTTCATAAGCAATTAGAGGAGTTTTACATGAAGACCTGATCCAGCATCCAGCATCCAGCATCCAGCACCCAGCATCCAATATCCAGTATCCAGCATCCAGTATCCATCATCCATCACCCAGCATCTTTTAATAAAACTTAACCAATGGAAGAACAATTGTTTCAGCAACGCACCGATCTTACTGTACTGAATGAGGCGGTAATGGCAATCCGGAATGAGATTAAAAAAATAATTGTGGGCCAGGATGACATGGTGAAATTGATCATTGCCGCTCTGCTGGCTGATGGGCATATTTTAATTGAAGGGGTGCCAGGAGTGGCTAAAACACTCACCGCAAAACTGGTTGCCAAAACGGTTGATGCCGGTTTTTCCCGTATCCAGTTTACCCCCGACCTGATGCCTTCCGATGTTTTAGGAACGCCGGTATTTAATCCGGCACAAGGAAGTTTTGAGTTTAAAAAAGGGCCCGTTTTCAGCAATATCATCCTGATTGATGAAATAAACCGGGCCCCGGCAAAAACCCAGGCGGCCTTGTTTGAAGTGATGGAAGAACGACAGGCCACGGTAGATGGCAAAACGCATTTCATGGCGAACCCCTTTATGGTATTGGCCACGCAAAACCCCATTGAACAGGAGGGTACTTATCGTTTACCGGAAGCGCAATTAGATCGTTTTCTTTTTAAGATATTGGTTCCTTACCCCGATGAGCAGGAGGAGGTGGCCATACTCAGGCAGTTTCACAAATTGGGGAATACACCGGTAATGGATATGGTAACACCGGCGCTGGCGGCTGAGCAGGTCAAATCGCTGCGGCAACAAATAAAATCTTTAATCATCGAAGAAAAATTATTGCAGTTCATTGCAAAGCTGGTACACCATACCAGAAACCATAAATCAATTTATCTTGGCGCATCGCCCCGGGCATCATTGGCCATCATGAATGCTTCAAAAGCGATAGCTGCCATGAAGGGTCGCGATTTTGTAACCCCTGAAGATATTCTCGAAGTAGTGGCACCCGTTTTACGGCACCGAATCATACTGGCACCGGATAAGGAAATGGAAGGCGTTACAGAGGATGAAGTAATAAAACAAATTATACAATCAATGGACATCCCACGGTGAGTAATCCCCGTCATATCATACAATCCATTGAACGGTCATCTTTTTTCCTGAACCGGACAGCTTACTATATTGCCGGATCGGCAGCGGTTGTTTATGTACTTAGTTATTTCTTTCCTTTTTTATTTGGCGTCGGACATGTCATCCTGGTAATGCTGGGAATTGCAGTGTTAGTTGATTTGGTATTACTGTATGGTATAAGGAATGCTATCCAGTCAACCAGAATTTTGCCCGATAGATTCAGCAATGGAGATCAGAATAAGGTGATAATAAGGCTGACAAATAATTATCCTTTTCCTGCGGCGCTGAGTATTATTGATGAATTGCCTTTGCAATTCCAGGAAAGAAACTGGATACGAAGAATAACGGTTGAAACCAATAACACAACTGCTATTGAATATTTTTTAATCCCGGTGCAGCGAGGGGAATATGCATTCGGCGATATAAACATATATGCATATAGTCCCCTGCAATTAGTAAAGCGCCGCTACATCATACGGGCAGAAAAAATAATCAGGGTGTATCCATCGTATGTGCAGGTGAGGCGCTATCAACTATTGGCGGTGAGCAACCGGTTACAGGAAGTAGGGGTAAAGCGCATCCGCAGGTTGGGACATAGTATGGAGTTTGAACAGATAAAAGAATATGTCCGCGGTGATGATTACCGGACTATTAACTGGAAAGCTACTGCCAGGAAAACAGACCTGATGGTCAATAACTTCACGGACCAGCGCAGCCAGCAGATTTATTGTATCATTAATAAAGGCCGGGTCATGAAAATGCCTTTCGCTGGGATGACATTGTTAGATCATGCCATTAATGCAACCCTGGTTCTTAGCCATGTGGCGATAGTAAAACATGACAAAGCCGGTCTCATCACCTTCGCGGAAAACCTGGATAGTTTTTTGACTGCGGATAAAAAACCAACCCAGATGAGCTTGCTGCAGGAAGCCTTGTATAAACAGCAAACACTTTTCCTGGAGCCTGACTTTGAAAAACTTTATTCAGTGATCCGCAACCGCATTACGCACCGGAGCCTGATGGTTTTATTTACCAACTTTGAGTCCCTGGAAAGCCTGGAGCGGGAAATGCCCTTCTTAAAGCGGATAGCCCGGTATCATTTATTACTGGTTGTTTTTTTTGAAAATACGGAATTGAAATCGCTGGTGGAGAATAAAGCTATAACGCTGGAGGATATTTATATTAAGACGATCGCGGAAAAGTTTTCCTATGAAAAAAGATTGATGGTCAAAGAGCTTCATAAAAATGGTATCGCCTCCATATTGACAACTCCCGAAAATCTTACCGTGAACACCATTAATAAATACCTGGAACTTAAAACGAGAATGTCCATCTAGAGTGAAAAAGTTTAAGAGTTTAAAAGTTTAGGCGATCAGCTGGGCGGGTGGAGTTTTTCTCTGCCGTTCACCCCTCTAAACTTTTAAACCAACTAATAAATACCTGGAACATAAAACAAGAATGTCAATTTAAAATTTAAAAACCCAGCCTCCAGTATCCAGTATCACAGCATCCAGTATCTAGCATCCAGTATCCAGCATCCAGCATCCAGTATCCAGCATCCACCATCTAGCATCCAGCCTTATCTTTGCCCCATGAACACTAACGCCGTTTCTGGTTTTGAAGAAGGGAAAGTATTATTGATAAATAAGCCGCTATTCTGGACATCGTTTGGGGTGATACAAAAGATCAGGAATGTTATCAACGTAAAGAAAGTCGGGCATGCCGGAACCTTAGATCCAAGGGCAACCGGTTTATTGATTATCTGTACCGGGAAATTTACAAAGAACATCAATCAATACATGGCGAAGGAAAAGGAATACACCGGCACATTTACCCTGGGTGCTGTTACACCGACCTACGACCTGGAAAGCGAACCGGTAAATTTTAAATCAACCGATGCGATAACAGATGAACAAATAATTTCAGCAACAAAAGATTTTACGGGACATATCATGCAGGTACCGCCTGCTCATTCGGCTATTAAAGTGGGTGGTACGAGGGTATATGAATTGGCCCGCCAGGGAAAAGAAGTGAAGCTGGAACCGAGGAAACTTTTTGTAAAAGAGTTCAGTATCACAAAGATAGAAATGCCGGTTGTTCATTTTCGTGTACTGTGTTCAACTGGAACGTATATACGAAGTCTGGCTAACGATTTCGGCGAGGCCCTGGGCTGTGGCGGTTACCTTAGTAGTTTATGCCGCACACGCATAGGCGAATTTGAGTTAAAGGATGCTTTTACGCTGGAAGATTTCGAAAAAGAATTTAAAAAAATACTACCCGACCCCGCATCCAGCATCTAGCATCCACTATCTAGCATCCACCATCCAGTATCCAGCATCCACCATCCAGTATCCCGCATCCAACATCCAGTATCCAGCATCCAGTATCCCGCCCCCAGCTAGTATCCAAACGGATAATTAATCCCCAACTGCAAAATCCCTCCGAAAATAGATTTCAGTTGCCAATTATAAAACCACTTACCCTGTTCCAGGGCATCGGGGGTTTGCGGACTCGGGTTTCTTGCTTTTAATCCATAATCCAGGCGGAGAAGAAAATAATTAAAGTCGAGGCGGAGGCCGGTTCCGACATCTACCGCAAGATCTTTATAAAATTTGTTGAATTTAAAAACACCATCTGGGTAATCCGGGTTTGCGGTTCGGTACCATACATTTCCGATGTCGGTAAATAAAGCGCTGTTCACCTTAATGCCGGCAACAGTGCCGACATAAAAACGATATTCGGCATTGGCTTCTATTTGTATATCGCCGGAGCGGAAAGGATCATCCGTGTAGGTTTTAATGGTTGAACCGGGTCCTAATCTTCTTAATCCCCATCCCCGCATACTGCCCGGCCCGCCGGCATAATATTGTTTGAAGAAAGGAAGATATTTGCTTTTGTCTTCACTGGGACTGTTTAATTCAAATCCGATGCCTGCAAACAAACGGGTGACAAATTCACTTTTCCTGGAAATTTTAATCTTATGACCAAAATCGACATCCAGCTTGATAAAACGGTATAACGAATCAAATATTTTTGTTTTTATGAGTCCCACCAGTAACCCGGACTCTTCAAAATTCACACGAAAGATGTCAATTGATTTTTTTCGCTCTTTAATAATATTAAAATTGGTGGAAAGGGAAACCACAAGGCCTGTATTAAAAATATAGCGTAACGATGGATATTTTTGAATTAGCTTGACCAGGCTATCCCTTTTAGTCAGAAAATTATATTCAACATTCGGGATTTTAACACTCAGGGCCTTGGTTGTATTTTGCTTCCTGTTTCTCCAGGAGAAATCATAGCCCCAGGCTCCTGTCAATGTGGTAAGATTAAACAAATCTTTGCGGTCAGTATTAGCAACATTAAAAGATAATACGGTCCGGAAATTATCCCTGAACTTTTCAGGAAGGAATTTCATTTTTGGAATATTACGGGGAAAATAAATTGAATAACCCAGGCTGGCCTGTTTGGTCTGAATAAACTGTTCTCCTTGTGATGCACTGAATTCTGTTCCAAACCTTATATTGGTGGTTGACTGATTGGATGCCTTGACAAAATTCCTGTTTTGTAAACCGATGTTGAAACCTACGCCAAACAAATTACTTACTGACAAGACATTGCCACTGTTAAAACTTCCTTCAAGGTTAGCGCTGAAAAGATATTTTAGTGCAGGCGTCAGCTTTATATTGAAGTCCACCGTATCCGCCTTTTTCCTTGGTATTTGTTCAATATCCACCAGGCGCCAGGCCCCTAATGTATTAAACCGGTTGGTAGTACGCAGATACCGGCGTTGGCTATATACGTCGCCGGATTTAAAATATACATTTTCAGGGAGAAATTTAAGTTTGAAGAGATTGCGGTAGTAAATCATTTTAATATTCTGCACCGTTTTCTCTTTTCTCGCAAAATCAGCGGTATCCTCTGTGAGATCAGGATACATGGTAATATTGCCTACATAATATTTTTTTAACCGGGAGCTATCCACCACCGGACGTAATCTTATTTCAAGATTAACCGTAGGATTTTCGCGGTGCCTTTTTATTTCCTGCAATTGCTGCAGTTGTTCAAACGGGTCAAAACTTGGTTGTAATAAAGAGGCATCCAGGGTATCCCAGCCACATACCAGTTCATCACGGGTAATACGCAGGTAACCCCGGTTGCGGTAGATTTCTATCAACCTGTCCAATTCCGCCGCAATGGTATCCTGCGAAAAAGAATGATTTTTTTTCAGGTAGGTATCCCCCTTGGCAGAGTCTGTTAAACGCTGCAGATCCGGATGTTTGATATTGTATAATACAGAATCAATTCTCACCAGGGTACCGGGTTTTACATAAAAGTCGGTAGTGGCGCGAAACTGTTTCTTATTTACGGTGTCTATGTCAACCTTATAATAAATGGTATCCCTGAAATAGCCTAGCTTGTTCATGAGTAGATGCATAAACAACACCGACTTATCGGCACTCGCACTATCAAATGAAGCGGGATGCCTCAATACCGTCCATAACACCTTACTCACCGTTCTTGCCCGCATGCTGTCATCCAGCTGATTTTGCAGCCTGGTTTCGAGGTCGGTCTTACCCTCATGACTATATTTACCAATAACATTGATATTTGTTTCAAAAACAAATGGCTTCTCAGGGCGGTATTTTTTTACAATGGTCGTTATCTTACAGGATGAAACAAGCAGGCATAATAAAACAGTGATAATTATTGGAGAATTGCACAGGTATATCCGGGGTGTTCCATGTAACATAAATGATAATACGAAAGTATATGCTCAGTAAATCGCAGATCAAATATATCCAAAGTTTAGGCCACAAAAAATTCAGAGATGAGACGGGGCTATTTATCGCCGAAGGGCCGAAAATAGTAAATGAATTGTTAACAGAAATTCCCCAGTTGGTAAAAACTGTTTATGGAATAAAAGAATGGCTGGATGAAAGCCGCAGCCTGTTGGGGAAATCTGAATTTATTGAAATAAATGAAACAGAGCTGGAACGTATATCGCAACTATCCACGCCCAACAAAGTGCTGGCGGTACTGCATAAAATGAATTATGATAAAATAGTTTCTGCAAATAATATCACATTGGTGTTGGATACGATCCAGGATCCCGGCAATCTGGGTACTATTATCCGGAGTGCTGACTGGTTTGGAGTGAAACAAATTGTTTGCAGCCATAACTCAGCTGATATGTATAGTTCAAAAGTTATACAGGCCACGATGGGCAGTATCGCAAGGGTGAAAATAATTTATACAGACCTGGAAGAGTGGCTGGAACAACAAAAGGTAACTATTTTCGCGGCCGCGCTTGAAGGAAAAGATATCAGGAAAATGAACAGGCTCACAGAAGGTATTATTGTCATTGGCAATGAATCAAAAGGAATTCATCCGGATGTGATGCAGCTGGCCGTTGAAAAAATAACCATTCCAAAGCCCGGCCGCGCTGAATCATTGAATGCCGCTGTAGCAACCGCTATTATTTTATCTCATATTGTGTGAATTTCAGTATTTCACGCAAAGGAATGTTTCACGCAAAGCGCGCAAAGAAGCAAAGAACGCAAAGAGATGAGCTGTTAAGAATCCATCTTTACTTTCTCAGCAAATATTTCACGCAAAGCGCGCAAAGAAGCAAAGAACGCAAAGAGATGAATTGATAAGAATCAATCATTATTTTCTCAACATCTCTGCGAGATTATCTGGAATATTTCACGCAAAGCGCGCAGAGAAGCAAAGAACGCAAAGAGATGAATTGTTACGAATCCATCTTTACTTTCTCAACAAATATTTCACGCAAAGGGCGCAAAGAAGCAAAGAACGCAAAGAGATGAATTGATAAGAATCAATCTTTACTTTCTCAGCATCTCTGCGGGATTATTTTAAAATTACGCTATTGAGAGAGCCTCTTTCTGGGTAGCATCAAGGTATAATAAATGCCCCGGGCTCCTCGCAGGTAGGTTTTAGCAATAACAAAAGGCAACAAAGCCAAATTTTCAGATCCTTCCCATGTGTTCCAGCGGAACACTTTGTGGGTAGGAAAAAATAAAATAGTGGGTAGGCGTTCCAGCGGAACGCTTTGTGCGTCTATTTTAGCGACTCATCTCCTTTTTTCTCATTTGTCCTCCAGGTTAATGTCCTCTTAGCTAAACCGGATAGCCTTTACCGGCTGAATCCTCTTTACTATAACACTTGGAATCAAAAGAACGAAAATACAGACCAGTAACGTGCCCACACATACGGCCACTACCTGCCACCACACAATCGTTACGGCTGCCGTACTCATATAATAGGCTTCCTCATTTAATTTGACAAAACCGGTAGTTTGCTGCAGCCACAACAGACCCAAAGCCAGTGCTGTGCCTAATACAATACCCGTTAAAGTGATAAATAAAGAATGCTGGAGAAATATTTTCTGAATCGTCCAGTTTCCAGCGCCAATAGCTTTCAGCACACCAATCATTCGCACCCTTTCCAGTACAAGAATAATGAGACAGGTGATCAGATTGATGACAGCCACGATAATCATAAAACCGATCAGCACATTGCGCGTGACATCCTGCATATTCAGCCAGTCGAATGTATTGGGATATAACTGATGCATTGTTTTTGTATCCCATGTCTGGGGAAACGAATCCATGGCATATAAGTCATTGCTCACTTCATCCATTTTAGTAAAATCTTTCAGGAATATTTCATAACCACCGATTTGTCCGGCCTCCCAGCCATTCAACCGCTGAATTAGTTTTATGTCACCAATGGCGAATGTCTGATCATATTCCAGGATACCGGTTTTATAAATCCCAACCACTGTCAGCCGGTCGGGCCGGAGACTGCCGTCGGGCCGGATGAAATAAATAAAGACACGATCATTTAATTTTAACTTCAACTGGGTAGCCGTATGGGCTGAAATAATAAGTTCCCGGCTGTAAGAGCTATCATTAAACCGGATCCATCTTCCCTGCTGCATGAACCGCTTCAGGTGATTGAACCCGTAGGCCGTATCCAGACCTTTGATTAAAACGCCATCAATTTCCCCTTTTGATTTCAGCATGGCATACCTTGTGGCAAACGAATTAACATCTGCAACCTGTGGATTTTTTTTTATCTCATTGAAAACGGTGTCATTCTTTTGAATGGGCGTTTCTTCCGCAATGGCCGATTTCATGGGTTGTTTGTCAACCACGCGTATATGACCCCAGAAACTGAATATTTTCTGGCTGATTGTTCCCTGGAAACCATTTACCAGGGAAAGAGTAACAATCATAGCTGTGACACTGATAATAGTGGCTGTTACCGATAACCGGATAATAAAGCGGGAAAAAGATTTTTGCCGGTTAAAGGCAATACGGTTCGCTATAAAG
>JAOQAL010000036.1 GCA_025963615.1 Chitinophagaceae bacterium
AAGACTCTGGACTTATTGCATACAAACCCCGATGTGGATTTTTTTTATATTAATTCTTATCATCTGACAACCGACTATATTTTCAATTTTCCACAACCTTTTGACGTATCAAATCTGCCATTGAAAATGGAACCCTTTTCGGGATACCGGACGAGTGGAAGGCTGCCGTTTTTTGAGCTTATTGATCCCGCTAAATCATTTGATTTTCTCGGCGGAATGTTCTTAGCTGTTTTTAAAAAAAGCATGTGGGTTGAAAAGGTTAATCTGCTTGATCCGCAAGCTATACATGATACCCGGACGTTTTCTCATTTCGACAATACTTTTCCGCATGTAAAGATATTTGCTAACGCATTTGGCGGCTCAATGGCTTATTTTAACGCGGAACCCCTAAGCGTTTGTTTAACAGGCGCCAGGGAATGGTCTCCGATGTATCCCCTTATCCACAGTGTGCGCTTGGTAGAAGCGCTGGAGGAATACAGAAAAAATGGTCTCGGTCTTTTGCAATACTGGAAATGCAGAAACTTTGCATTGAATAATTTCGTGTCCGACATGGCTGCAATGTTCATTTACCGGAAAGAATCTGGGTGGATCTACGTGAATCCCTTGAAAACATGGTTAAGCAATCTATTCTATCCTAACACGTACTTGTCCTTTTTTTATTTTTTAATACGCAAGCTAGCCAATACATTTGGCAAAAAAGAGGCCCATTAGATATAGTTCCTTTAATTATTAATTTGAAATACAGCAACATTTATTATGTCAAATACTATGAATCAAATCACTTCGTGTGAAGTTTGCGGTAACTTGAACCTTATTCCCGTTTTGGATTTAGGTAAACATCCTATGTGCGATGATCTTGTTGAAGTTGGCAACGACAGGGTATGCCGTGAGTATCCGATTGAGATACTGTTTTGTAAGGAATGCTTAACTGCACACCAAAAATACCAGGTTCCGAAGCATGATCTGTTTCCGACCACTTATCACTACCGGTCGCGATTTACGGCAGATGTATTAAACGGAATGAAAGGGTTGGTGGCTTCCTGCGAAGAAAGATTTGGAAAACTGGAAGGCAAGAAAGTGCTTGACATTGGTTGCAATGATGGAAGCCTGCTTGATTTTTTTAGAGAAAAGGGAGCCGTTACCATTGGTATAGAACCCACCGGTGCCTGTTCAGATGCAGCCTCAAAAAATCATATCGCCTACAACGATTTTTTGTCGCCTGATGTAGCCACAAAGATCATTGCAACACATGGCAAGCCTGATTTCATCACATTTACAAATGTGTTTGCGCATATCGAGAACTTACATGAAGTTCTGGACTCTTTACAGATACTCATGGCGGAAACAACAGTTATTGTGATTGAAAATCATTATCTCGGCGCCGTATTGACTGGTAACCAATTCGACACTTTTTATCATGAACACCCCCGCACCTATAGCTATAATTCTTTTGTGCACATGGCCCGGTCATTAGGCCTTGAACCCATCCAGGTAGAATTTCCTGCCCGGTACGGAGGTAATATCCGCGTATGTCTTGGTAAGTCTGAGATTTACGGTGTTAAGAATGGTGCCGATATAGAAGAGGTAAAACAACGTGAAAACAAGTTTTTCGAAGGATTGATAGCGATGAATGCCAATATAGAAAAATGGCAAAAAAATAAACTGGCTGAGCTTACCGGTCTGGTAAAACAACATGGTCCTTTAAAAGCAAAAGCATTTCCTGGAAGAGCAGCCATTCTGGTCAAACTACTTAACCTTGATACTGATATGGTCTCGGAGGTGTACGAGAAACCCGGGTCATTAAAGATTGGCTATTACCTCCCCGGCACAAGAATTCCTATCAAGTCAGATGAAGACATGTATGCATTGGAAGACAAAACAAAACCTATCATTAACCTTGCATGGCATATCTCTAAAGAAATTCACAATTATCTGACTCAACAAGGTTATACGGGGTCAGTTATCGATATACTTTCTTCAGAAGACTTTGCCTAATGATAGGGAATAACGCCGATGTACATTCAGGTGCAAGTCCTGGTAGGGCTGTGGGAAGGAACATCGCTTTTTTCGGAGGAGGCAGATGGGCGCGGGTTCTTATAGCAGCAGCCCTGCAAACCATGCCGGAAAGTACACGCATCGTTGTATTTTCACCGGGTAATGCAAGTGGTATGCGTGAGTGGGTTCATATTAATAAAGCAGGTGAAAAGATTACCGTTTTTGAAAGCACCGAGGGCTGTTTACCCCGGACTTTTTCTGCAGCGATTGTAGCAAACGCGGTAAAGGATCACAGGGATGCGGTTCAGTGGTGCTTGGAAAACGATATACCTGTATTGGTGGAAAAGCCCATATCGCCCGACCTTATTTCAGCCTTGCAATTATGGGAGTTGTCGGTACAAAAAAGAATTTTATTGGCTCCGGCACATATCTTTCTTTTTACAGAATATTTGAAAAACTTCGCCCATAAAATCAAAACGACCGGAATAATAGATCATATAATGATACATTGGATGGATCCGGTAGCTGAAGATCGGTATGGAGAAAAAAAAAGCTATGACCCATCTGTTACGGTATTTGCAGACTGGATA
>JAOQAL010000041.1 GCA_025963615.1 Chitinophagaceae bacterium
TTTATAATTATTTATTACAGCAAACCGGTAAGGCTTTTACCATTATTCATGGACTGGATGGGTACGATGAAATTTCATTGACCAACGATACCAAAGTTATAACCCGGGAAGGCGAAAGAATCATGACGCCCGAACAATTAGGCAAACGAATGGTTTCGCCGCAGGATATTCATGGAGGGAACAGCGTAGAAGAATCTGCAAAGATTTTTGTAAAGATTTTAAGAGGGGATGGGAGCTGGGCACAAAGTGCGGTAGTGCTGGCCAACGCGGCGATGGGTCTGCATTGTACCGGGAATTTTAAAACCTATGAAGAGGCCTATGCTGCCGTAGTGGAAAGTCTCGAAAGTGGAAAAGCAAATGAAGCATTGCAAAAATTAATCAGCCTGCAGTAATGAATATTCTTGAAACGATCATAGAGTTTAAAAAAGAAGAAGTCAGCAAAAAGAAGCGCGAAGTCAGTATGGTTGAACTGGAACGGCGGGCGTTTTTTGGAAGGAAGACTTTTTCCCTGAAGGATTTTTTGTTGAGCAAAGAAAAGACAGGTATCATTGCGGAGTTTAAAAGAAGGTCGCCTTCAAAAGGAATTATAAATGATAAGGTGGATGTTGGGGACGTAACCAAGGGGTATACGGAGAACGGAGCTTCTTGTTTGTCGGTATTGACGGATAAACATTTTTTCGGGGGCAGTGACGAAGATTTAATAAAGGCGAGAGTAAATAAAATCCCGGTGTTGCGGAAAGATTTTATTATTGATGAATACCAGATTTTTGAAGCAAAAAGTATCGGCGCCGATGTTATTCTTTTAATAGCAGCCTGTTTAACGCCTGTTGAAGTAAAAACATTAGCCGCATTTGCAGAAAATATTGGTTTGGAGGTGCTGCTGGAGCTCCATGATGAAACAGAACTGGGACATGTCTGTGATGAAACAGGAATTATCGGGATCAATAACCGTAACCTGAAAACATTCGTCGTGGATATTGACAGGAGTTTGAACATGGCCCGGAAAATTCCGGTTGGTAAAATTAAAGTAGCCGAAAGCGGTATCAATTCGGTGGAAAACATAATTTTATTTAAAGAAAATGGTTTTGATGGTTTTTTAATCGGCGAAAATTTTATGAAAGAAGCCGACCCAACGATTGCTTTTGCCCTGTTTGTTCAACAACTAAAGCAAAAGCTTCATGAGAGTTAAAGTCTGTGGTATGACATTGCCCGAACAAGTAAGTGCGCTGGATGAAATGGATGTGTCACTGGCGGGGTTTATTTTCTATCCCAAATCGCCGCGATATATGGGCAATAAGATTGCACCTGAGAGATTAAAAAAGATAAAAGGCAAAATAGCTAAAGTAGGGGTATTCGTGAATGCCCCTTATGATGAACTGATGAGAACGGTGGAAGATTACAGGCTGGATATGGTTCAACTGCATGGTGATGAAACCCCACGGTATTGTGAAAAGATCGCTGATTATATTTCCGTGATCAAGGCATTCCGGCTGAGTGATAATGATAATATTGAATGGACTACCAAATCTTACCAGGATGTATGTGATATGTTTATGTTTGACACGATGGGCGCCGGCTATGGAGGCACAGGCAAAAAATTTAATTGGGATTCATTGAAGCAGGCGGTGATCAATAAACCTTTTTTCCTGAGTGGTGGTATCGAACCGGGCGATGAGAACCGGTTGAAAGAATTTATGAAAGAGCCGGTAGCGAAAAATTTATTTGCTATAGATATAAACAGCCGGTTTGAAGTAACGGCAGGTGTAAAGAATATGGAGAAAGTTAGAGATTTTGTTTCCAATCTTACCTAAATGAACCCAACCAGTCAACATAGTGTTTCCATAAGGCTGGCAGCAGAAAATGATTTGCCTGCTATGCTGGAGATTTATAACGATATCATACTCAATACTACCGCTGTGTATGATTACGAGCCGCATACGTTCGAAATGCGCAGGCAATGGTTCCAGGTAAAGCAGGAACAGGGCTTCCCGGTTTTTGCAGCTGAAGAAAATGGAAACCTGGTTGGTTTTAGTACCCTCGGTCCCTTTCGCAGAGAGTGGACTGCGTATAGATTTTCAGTTGAAAACTCGGTATATGTAAAAACGGATGTCCGGGGAATGGGAATCGGGAAATTATTAGTGGCGCCATTGATTGGCGCCGCAAGGAATTTGAAGATGCATACTATTGTTGCGGGGATAGAAGCGACCAATGAAGTCAGTATTAAACTGCATCAGCGTTTTGGGTTTAAGGAGGTGGCGCATTTTAGGGAAGTGGGATGGAAATTTGGACGATGGTTGGATTTGAAGTTTTTGCAATTGATAATCTAGAACTAAGTTTTAGGTGGAAAGGACTTTGAGGAAATGCCAAACAAGTCATTATTAAAACGGCATTATGATAACGGAAGTTATTCCAATAGTCCATAAATCCGTTCAGAGATTCAAAAGTTAAGTACATAAAAGTAAAATGATAACGACACAAATATATTCTAAGCCTGATGAGCAGGGGTATTACGGAAAATTCGGCGGCGCTTATATTCCTGAAATGCTGCATCGCAATGTAGAAGAATTGAGGACAAAATATCTTGATATTATTTATGAAGGTTCTTTTCAGAAAGAGTTCCGCAACCTGCTGAAAGATTATGCAGGAAGGCCAACGCCTTTATATCTTGCTGAGCGGTTGAGTAAGCAATTCAATACAACCATCTATTTAAAACGGGAAGACCTTTGTCATACCGGTGCGCATAAAATAAATAATACCATTGGACAAATTCTATTAGCCCAACGGCTCGGTAAGAAAAGAATCATTGCAGAAACCGGAGCCGGTCAGCATGGTGTAGCAACGGCGACCGTGTGCGCCTTGAAAGGAGTTGAATGTATTGTGTACATGGGCGAAAAAGATATTGAACGCCAGGCGCCAAACGTTGCAAGAATGAAAATGCTGGGAGCGACTGTCATTCCTGCCAGGAGCGGCAGCAAGACATTGAAAGACGCCACGAATGAAGCTATCCGCGACTGGATC
>JAOQAL010000048.1 GCA_025963615.1 Chitinophagaceae bacterium
TTGTATTGAGCCTTTAGTTACATCGTACATCCTTAACAGAAGCTGGGCAAACGTGGTTTTACCGCTTCCCGTTCTGCCTACAATGGCAACTTTATCACCCGTGCTGATTTGCAGGTTAAAATTGTGCAAAGCCCGGATACCAGTTTGCGGATATACAAAATCAACCTGATTGAACGAGATATTCCCCTTCACCTCGATTTTCTCCGGCAGGGACTGGTTACGGATATCCGGCACCGTGGTGAGAAATTCATTTAATCGTTTTTGTGAGGCGGAGGCGCGCTGAATCATTCCGGCTGTCCATCCGATAGCGCTTACCGGGAACATGAGCATATTGATATAAACTACAAACTCCACAATGGTCGCGATCGGAGTTTTGACGGGATCATAAATATGGTATAAACCACCAACCGTAATGGTCAGCAACGTGCTTAGACCGATCAGCAAGGTCATAGAAGGAAAATAAATCGCTTCCAGTTTAGCCAGGCCGATCGCATTCTTCTTGTAGTCTTCGCAATTTTTTTCAAAAAACCCCAACATTGTTTTTTCCTGCACAAATGATTTTATAACCCGTATGCCTGAATAGGATTCCTGAGCATTCGTAGTCAGGTCGGATAATAAGGCCTGTATCCTTTCACTTTTTTTATGAATAATACTGTTGACATAATAAATGGTAACAGCGAGCAAGGGCAATGGCGCCAACACATATAAAGTAAGCAATGCATCGCGGCTTACCATATAAAAAACACTTAGTGAAATAAGTGTCACCAGATTGACGAGATACATGATGGCAGGACCTGTAAACATCCGCACCCGGCTTACGTCTTCCGCTATACGACTCATCAGGTCGCCCGTGCTATGTGTTTTATAAAATGCCGTGTCGAGTTTCTGGTAATGAGTATAGACCTCATTTTTCTGATCATATTCAATGTGGCGGCTCATCACGATAATAGTTTGCCGCATCAAAAACATAAAAAACCCGCGCAGCAAGGCGAGCACTAAAATAGTGATACCGCATAATGCGACAACGCCACTGATTGTGAATTCAGTACCATCTATTTTATCAATGAATTTATTGACCAGCACGTCATACCCGGCGGTATGCCTGGTTTGGGGTGTACCTGACAAAAAACTTTGAACGTAATTCACCACGAAACCGGTGACCTGCGGTGACAAAACTCCAAAATAATTGGAGATGCTGATAAAGATAATACCAATGCCAAACCTGACACGATACTTCCAGAAATATTTATTAAGGGCCTTAAGGTGCTTCAACCAAATGTTTTATGCAAAAATAAATGAAGGAAGGGGATTTTGGTGGTAAAGAATTTTTGGTATGGCTTCCTTATCAGAAATTTTTTTGGGGGCAGCTAGTTCTAAATCATAAGACCAGCATGAAAAATGAGGAATGTGTAATTAGACATTAGAATGTTGGGATAACAATCACGGTATCATTAATATATTTTTTATTCCCCCATTTTACCTATGCCCTATTCCCGATTGTAGATTTGGTATCCCAGCCAGTTTATTGAAAATGTTAACTTGATACAAAAGCAGATTTTGATAAGTTTAAAAGGTTCATTCCCCGTTAAAGGACGGCAACTTTCTTTTGAGATAAATAAAAGATGCTTGATATTGAAGAATATTATTTGATAAGTTTTGCCAATTAACGCTGCAAACCTATTTTTGCGCTGGAGAGTTGGCAGAGCGGTCGATTGCGGCAGTCTTGAAAACTGTTGACTGTAACAGGTCCTGGGGTTCGAATCCCTAACTCTCCGCTAAAAGGCAGATAATCAACTGATTATTTGCCTTTTTTAGTGATCAGAAGGGAACACATTTCTCCGGTTCCAGAAGCTAAGCGGGACTAAAACCAAGCTTCATCATAAAAATTTCTTGTTTAGTATGTTTGTATTTTTACAGCCTCAATTAATTTTAACATCTTCATGAATGGGAAATAATATTAAAAGCATATCAAGGAAAATTAAATGAGCATTTCCTAAACAAGAATGCGGATGAATATCCAATTACAAATTGGAAAGACTTAAATCATTATGCTGTTTATCTCCATCCTGGTTTTTATCACACTTTTCAAAGCCTTGTAATAATGATAACGATGATAAGGCTGCCTCTGATGAGTTGAGTTGAACGTTTTGAGCTTATAAAAGATACCTGCAAAGCCTGGAGAAAATCGCATAATGCACCTAACGCTTTTATTACCTGAAACTAACCTACGCCCACTTAACGCTCAGCTTCCCTAATTCTTCTTTTCTAACTATATGAAAATATGAACACTTGAAGCAGTTTGGAATATCTATATTAGGTGATCGATTGATTAGCATCATAAAAAATAAAATTGATAGTATAATTACAGTCGGAAAACTTTGATCGCCCTGCCAGCATGCCATTTAACAATAGAAAAAATCCGTTCTTTTTCTCCGTTCATCAATCAGTTTGGCATTCATTACAACTTTCTGACATTTATACAGTAAATTGGGGAAATTTAATGACGATTGCTTCATCTAACCACTGGCAGTATGCAAAGTTTAATTGAAATAGATTCAGAGAAAAAGATTCCCAAATATCTGCAGATTGTCAATGCGGTTACTGAATCGGTAAAAAAAGGCAAATTGAAAAAAGGAGACCGCATTTTTTCAATTAATGAACTAAGCAATGAATTTTTTTTATCCCGCGATACGGTACAAAAAGCCTACGATTTGCTGGAAGAAAAAGGAATTATTGAACCGGTAAAAGGCAAAGGCTTCTACATTAACAGAACCGATATTACTGCTACTCACAGGATATTATTGCTGTTTAATAAAATAAGCAATTACAAAAAACAAATCTATAATTCCTTTGTTCAGGCCATGGGCGATAACACAACCGTTGACCTGAAAATTTATCACTCCAATATCAAGCTGTTTGAAGACCTGCTAGGCAGCCAGTTTAATGAATACGATTATTATGTCATCATGCCCCATTTTTACGAGGATATTGAGAATGCCCGTAAGTTGATTAATAAAATACCTGCAGAAAAATTATTGCTACTGGATAAGGATATGCCGGATTTACGGCCCGGTTATGCCGCGGTATACCAGGATTTCCGCAAAGACATCACCGAAGCGTTGGAAACTGGAATCGATCTTTTGAAAAAATATGATAAGTTGATCCTGGTTCATCCCAAAGTAACCCCTTACCCCTACGAGATCGTACTTGGCTTCAGAAGCTTCTGTATGCAGAATGGCTTTGCCTTTGACGTGATCCAGGAAATAAATCCCGATACTAAAATAAAAAGCCGGGAAGTATATATCGTGATTGAAGAAACAGATCTTGTCAATTTGATTAAAGGATGCCGGAGCAAAAACCTGAAACCTGGCAAAGACATTGGCATCATTTCGTATAACGATACCCCTTTAAAAGAAATTTTGCTTGATGGCATTACGGTAATATCTACAGACCATGCCAGGATGGGCGAATCAGCCGCACGCCTGATTTTAGAGAATAAGAAAGAAAAAATTAAGAACCCATTCAAGATCATACAAAGAAAATCCTTGTAAGAACCCATTTTTTTTCACTCTGCTGGTAACCGCATTTCTTTTCTTGCGCTCTTAGTATCTTACCGCCTGTTTTTTACTGGCTGATGCATCATCAGCTCATTAATTAAATCCTGCACAATACCCGGGGATTGTGCTTCTGTAATATAACTATGCATTTGAGATTCTTTTGTCCAGTCATTACTTCCATTTTCTGACACCCTCATTTTTCCCTTTACAACCTGGTACCAGGGCTTATATCCCTTCACAGCAATCAAAACGGCCGTTTCATCCCAACTCATTCTTCCCGCACTGTCCTGCGGGTCCAATGGAATAGATATCCTGAAAACATCCTTTACCGGGCTGTTGATAATAGCGTCATTATTTATCAGGGGCAAACCTGTTTTTATCTTCTGACCTATTTCAAAACCACTGAATAAAACCGGGGATGTCCAGTTGGCAAAAACAAATCGGGATGCGGCAGCGTCCTGGTCGACATTGAACTCCGAGCCTGAAGGAAACCGGCCAGCCATACAGACCAGTTGCCTGACTTTTTGTTTTACGAGCATCGATCCATTCAACCTTGAATATTTATCCGCCGGCGATTGCAGCAGGTTGGCAAGATTGGTAAGAAAGCCGACGGTGACAATGGTTACACTTTTGTCCGGCTGCGATGCTAAAATTTTGCGATACAATTCTATGGCATCAGGCACTTCATCATTGCTTCTTATTTTATGCGGATAATTTGCCAGTAAAGTATCCGTCCAGTGCTGTCTGTCTTTTAATTCCAGTGCTTTCCCTTTGGGCACAGCAACCGGAATACCAGGCCGGTTAAAATAGGTATTGAAAACATTCAGCACACCCGCAACACCTTCATATTTCGTACTGGCTATGGTGGCAAGGATCCGGGCTGAACCGTTATCTGCAAAGGCATGCAATAAGGTAATCGCTCCCGCGTCATCATAATCAGGCCCCATGTCACTATCAAAAATAATGGCAACCGGTCGGGCATTTTGTTGTGCAAAGGAAATGGACGCAGTAAGGAGTAAAAAAACTAAAAAGGCAATTTTGCAGATCATATTCATTTATTTTTCAGTTATACCTTTCCAGTCATCGGTCCGGAATGGTGAGGCCGGAAGACCTTCTTTGTTATAAAGATTTGCATCATCCGGGTTATTGGCCCATGCATACCGAACCGCCACGGGATCTGTAACAGCATCGCTGAATACAATAATTTTATCTCCATCCATAACGGCTCCCGCCCAGACGAATTTCCGATCCTTTCCTGCCATAGTAAACCCCTTTAAATAACCATATTTATCTTTCGCCATTAGCCCGCTACCGGTATTGGTAAAACTGAGAACAATTTTATTCCCTTCTGTTTTCATGGATTGATAAACAGGCCCGGAGTAAACAATGTCTTTTCCATAACTGGTTTTTTCCGCAGCTAACGCCAGTCTGTAACCGACATCTTGCTTGTTTCGCGGATGAATATCACCGGCTTCACCGATATCAATGATCACTGCCTGCCCAGTTTGCGGTAAAGTTAATGTCCTATTCTGCGCTTCCCTCAATTCAGCCCAGTCACTTTCGGCAGGCGTTGCAACCGGTTGCATAAAATTGGCCAACTGTACCCAAAGGAATGAAAAAGAGTCCTTCCATTTACTGCGCCAGTCTGCGATCAGATTGGCAAATAAAGTTCTGTATTTAAAAGCTTCATGGGTATTTGATTCACCTTGGTACCAGATACCGCCTTTAATCGCGTACTGGATCATCGGGGCAATCATGGCATTATATAATTGTGAGGGGACTGCATTGGGCCCTGTATTTTTAATATCAAACCCAGTCGTCAATACGGAAGGTTTATACAGCCATTCACCGGCCAGTGAAAATTTTTTTCCGTCCACTTCTATAAACAGTTGTTCAGGCTTACCGTAAATGCCGCCACCGCCCGCATCATCTCTTACCTTTACGACAATTACATTTTTCCCGGAATGCAAAACTGTGGCATCAATGGAATAAACCCTGTCTTTATTCCATTCATCTGTAGAACCCACTAATTTTCCATTTATAAAAGTGGAATCCATATCATCTACGGGACCAAGATTAAGCGTGGCAGATTTTCCGTCGGGAAGTTCAAATTCTTTCCTGAACCATACGATGCCATCTTCATTACCAATTTCACCGTTTTCCCATGCTTGCGGAAGCTTGGTTGTTTTCCAGCCTGATAATGAAGTTGACGGCTCATACCATTTTTCTTCCAACCCTTTGTCATGATGCATGGCATCCAGAAACTTCTGTTGGTTCTGCGCAGCATTTTTTGCCGACGCTTCATAAGTTGCCAAATCAATATTCTTATAGGCATCTTCTTTCCCCATGATATCCCAGCTTATCCATGTTTGTATATTGGTACCGCCCCAGGACGTATTAATTAAGCCGATGGGCACTCCCATATCTTTATTTAATTTTCTACCAAAAAAATAGGCTACTGCTGAAAATTCACCGGTATTTTTTGGACTGCATTCGAGCCATTCGCCGCCGGCAAAATCCGTTTGAGGAATATAAGCCGTAGATTTTTGTACTGTAAACAACCTGATGGCGGGATAATTGCTTTCAGCCATTTCTTTCGCTGCATTATTCGTATTCTTTATTATCCATTCCATATTTGATTGACCACTGCAAATCCACACATCCCCAATTAAAACATTTTTGAAAGTGATATTGCCCGATTTTGCCGAGACTGATAAATCGAAAGGCCCGCCAAACTTCATAGCCGCGAGCGTAACAATCCATGAACCATTTTTATCCGCCTTTGATTTTACGTTCTGTCCGTTAAAATTCACCGTAACTGTTTCGCCTTTGCCGGCAGTGCCCCAAACCTTCAAAGGATGATCACGTTGCAACACCATATTATCCGTAAATATTTTCGGAAGGGCGATAGATGCATTACTCACTATCGTTGAGCATAAGAAGTAACTGAAAAAAAACTTAGTGATAACTGATTTCATACATGATACATTTTATTATTTGCCAGACTTTGCAGAACCCTAGCGGGGTTCGTACTTTTTACGCTCCGGCATAAATTAATACAGTCAATCCCGCAATGAAAAAGACAAACATCGCTGCGATCAGACCGTTAGTTCCTCCCGGAGCATTTTTGAATTCCTTCCATATAAATACGCCCCATAGGGCCGCGATCAAGGTGGCCCCTTGACCTAACCCGTATGATATAGCAGGACCTGCTTTGCCAGCCGCAATCAAATTGAATGAATTACCCAAACCCCAGATCAGTCCACCCAACAACCCTACCATATGTGTTCCAAACTTTCCCTTGAAATATTCACGGTAGCTGGTGGGCAATCCCTGGAAAGGTTTTTTCATCAACAGGGTATTGAAAATAAAATTGCTGATAAAGATGCCAACAGAAAAAATAAATACCGCGGTATAGGGTGTCATTTTACCCGGAGCGGGATTTTCAAAATTTTCAATATCCATAGACGCTGCAATAAAGCGGTAGAAGAATGACATCAATAGCCCCGCTGCCAACGAGATTACAATTCCCCTGGTGGAAACTTTTTGCTTGCCGGCATTTGCTTTTTTATAAGCCGTGGCATTGATTATTATTGCAATCGCAATTAACGCAACTCCGGTAAACAATAAGGTCGGGTTGCCTATTTCGGCTCCAAAATAATTAACCAGCGTACCTAACACCAATGCCAGGCCGATACCAATGGGGAAGGCAACGGCCATACCGGCGATGGCAATAGCTGCGGAAAATAAAATGTTTGCCGCATTAAATAGTACGCCGCCTAACAACGCACTGCCAATATTGGCTGAATCAGCCTGGCGCAGATCAATTAAAAAGCTCCTGCCTTTTTCGCCCGTGCTTCCCAGGGTGAACGCCGCAATAATGGAAAAAAGTAAAATGCCAATTACATAGTCCCAGTAAAATAATTCGAAACGCCAGGTCTTGCCGGCAAGTTTTTGTGTATTGGCCCAGGAGCCCCAGCAAAGCATGGTAATGACGCAAAATAGTACCGCGGTAGTATAGTCTTCTACAATGAACATATATCAATCGTTTTAGTTTGACTCATACTCAACCCGATTAAAACAAACATTTCTTCTAGTTTGCAATTATCCTGTTCGCCATTATTCCGTTCACCGGTTTATCAGAATATATAACAGCCTCAGACACCCTGAATTCATTTTCACGGGATGCATTCAGAATTTTCAGTCTTACAAAATGTTTACCTTTTGGCAAATCATATTTCCAGCATAACTCATACCGTCGGGTAGTATAACTGGCTGGCAATGGCAGGTTTTCCACCAGTTTATTATCGACATACAATTCAGTATGAAAGACAAATTTTGATTCGCTTCCCCATTGGGCTGTTTCGCCCTTTAAGACAAAGCCGGTTCCTTCAAAATCAAAACTGATTTCATTCCCGGCATCCGGCGATTTGACCGGAATTTTCAGTACCGGATATATGCCAGTAAAACTTTGTTCAAATTTTACTGTCTGCGGCGATTGCATTTTAATTATTATGTTATCCCCTGAAATTTTTCCGCCCTGGCGCTCTATATTCTGCAAGGCATGTTTCAGTCCCGTTTCGTATACTTTGTTCAGCGACATCGTGGTATATTTAAAATCGATATCCTCGGCTTCTTTCAACCCCATTTTCCAGTAAGCAGGTATTTTATTATAGCCCAACACCGTTCCCAGTATTCCGCCGGCGGTGGAAGGATTGCAATCTGCATCCTGCCCGCAACGGGTAGTTATTTCAAGTGTTTTTGTAAAATCGCTGCTGCCATATAATAAACCGATCACTACGTACGCTGCATTTACATTGGCATCAATATTAAACGGCGCGAATACCCCCTCCGGGCAACCAATGTCGTTCGCCCATTTTTTCTGAACTTCCAGCCATGTCTGTTTCCAATCTGTTGGATATTTTTTATACCAGGCTATCACATCATTTATACACTGATAAAATTTACTTTTCG